>CBDUOF010000292.1:0-7258 GCA_965368765.1 uncultured Anaerolineae bacterium
CGCAACACTTACTGGCTCGATCAAACAGACATTCTGACAAACATTGTTGCAATAGTTGTGGCTAAACTAAAATCTACTTAAGTAAGAAATAGTCAGAGCATCTACCTATGTGATTAGGTGGCGTGCTCTGTTTTTATTTATATTGGTTCTGTGTCGTCACCTATCAATCTCAACATTGTAAGCTGCCTCTTAACATCTTTTACTCAAAATATGAGTCAGAAAGAGACGGAACGGCCGTCTTTCGGCTCACCCATTCAACAACATATTACTCAACATAGACCAAATTCTGCTATTAATAGCAACCTGGCCTGTGCAATTTTGTTCCCACATTTATCGCTGTAGGAGAAAAACATGTCTTTACGCAAAATACCACGCATTATTCTTCCCCTAATTTTGTTCGTGGCTGGCATTTGGTTTGTTGGGTGGCCATCCAGCCCCGCAGCAGAAACCGCCAGCCGCCAAGAAGCCATTCAGGCCTTTGCCCCAGCTTCCACAGATAGTGGCGCCGCTAGTAACGCAATTGTCCCGGAAGGGCAACTCTCGGAACCATTCGCCATCAATTTGCGCGATGTGCCAGCCGGTATATTAGACCCCAACAACCAGCTGCACCGCTGGGAACGCGGCGAAATTGATTTGGCCGAGCGAGATAGCATCCGCAGCGAAGCTCATCTAGTGGAACTTCAGGCCGATGCAGCCGAGCTGCAACCAAGTCTGGGCATTCAGCTGCCCAACGGCCCCGATCCGCTCACGCCTGCCCTGGGCGTCAATTTTGACAGCATAGACTACAACGAATGCTGTGGGGGCGGCGGCAACGTTCCGCCTGACCCAGAATTAACGGTGGGTGCCAATCACATCATAGCAGTGGTAAATGTCGCGCTAGAAATTTACGATAAAAATGGCAATTCTCTGGTTGGTCCAACAACATTCGACAGCTTCATGTCTGCCAACCCCAATTGTACCGGCGTATTTGATCCCAACGCCATCTATGACGAGTCAACCGATCGTTACATTTTAGGCATTGATGCAGATGGTACGGGTTACTGCCTGGCCGTTTCTCAAACAGGCGATCCAACCGGTGGTTGGAATATTTATCACTATGTAACTGGCAGCGCCAGCCTCTTCTTTGACTATCCCCATGCCGGCGTTGGTCTCGACGCCATCTACATGGGCGCAAATATGTTTACCAGCAGTTTTCTTGACTCGCGCATTTGGGCGTTTGACAAACAAGCCATGTACGCCGGTCAGCCTGCTGCCTCTGTGATGCGCAACTTAGGCGGCAATGAAGATACGCCGCAGCCGCTCAATTTGCACGGCTGGAACCAGGGAACCTGGCCAACCAGCGGCCCTCAATATTTCATTACCGAGACGGGCTACAATGGGGCAGATCACACCATCTGGGCGTGGGATGATCCTTTTGGCGCCAATACATTAACGGCCGTTGGTAATCTAGACCTCAATGCCACGACCGGCGTTACGGCTGGCTTACCGCTAGATTCCGTACAGTCTGGCGGAGGCACGCTCGACGCAGGTGATTGGCGCCCCCTCGATTTTGAATACCGCAATGGGTTTGGCTGGACAACCATGACCGTTGCCTGTAACCCCGGCAGTGGCTCCGTCAACTGCATTCGCTGGGCGCAAATTAACCCGGCAACCGCAACAGTTGTCCAATCTGGCGTCCTTTCCAGCAATGGCGACTATCGGTTCCATCCTGATCTGGCCGTCAACCACTGCAACGACATGACTGTTGGTTACACGAAGTCAAGCAACAGCATATTCCCCTCCGTCTTTTATGCAGGGCGCCAGGGCGGAGATCCGCTTAACACCCTGCAAGCTGAAACCCAAATCAAAGCCGGAGAGATTAACTACACTTCCTTTGAAACCTTCTCGCCACGACGCTGGGGCGATTATACTGGCATGACAATCGATCCCGATGGTACAACTTTCTGGTATTTGGGAGAGTACAGCAAGAACACCGGAACGACTCAGGGGCGTTGGGGCACTTATATCGCCTCTATGAGTTATGCTTCCTGCACAACGGGAGGCAACCCGACACCCACACCTACAAGTACGGGCGTACCGCCCACGCCAACCAGCACACCAGCACCCCCAACACCAACTGCTACACCAGGCCCAGGTACTGGCTCTGTCACACTCAATCCTGAAGCCGATGCCTTTGCCATTGCCTCTCGACCCAATGGCAATCTCGGCGGCGCAGCTACCTTGCGGATCGATGCGGCACCAGTAACCAATAGCTACTTACGATTTAATGTGCAGGGCGTAACTGGTGCAGTCACCGAGGCTACTTTACGTATCTATACACAATCAACGTCTACCGTAGGCTACAATGTTCATCAGGTCGCTGACAACAGCTGGGGTGAGCTGACCCTCAACGGCAGCAACGCGCCAGCGCTGGGCAGCGTGCTCAACAGCTCTGGTGCTGTTACAGCCAATAACTATGTGGATGTAGACGTCACTGGCTATGTCAGCGGGAATGGCTTGCTCAGCCTTGGCTTGAGCACGGCCGAAACCAGCCTTATTCAGGTTAGCAGCCGCGAAGGCAGCAATCCACCCCAACTGGTCATTCAGTTTGGCGACGGCGGTCCTACACCAACACCCCCACCCGGGCCAACCAATACGCCCGCACCCCCAACGCCGACGCCTGGTCCAGGTGGCAGCACATTCACCTTTAATGCAGGAGACGATGCTATTGTTCTGAGCAATCGATCAGCATCCAATTACGGCACGGCAGCCACTTTAGGTACCGATGATGCCCCCGACATTTTGAGCTTCCTCAAATTTAATGTCTCGGGTTTGGACGGCACAGTTGCGTCGGCCACGCTGCGCCTCTTTGTGAATAGCGGGTCAGCCGCTTTTGATGTTGCACAGGTAGCGGACAATAGCTGGAGCGAAGGCAGTATCACTTACAACACGGCCCCCGCCACTGGCGCGCTCATCAATGGGTCTGGATCAGTCAGCAGCGGCTGGATTGAGATTGATGTCACGAGCTATGTTGGTGGCAATGGAACGTTCAGTCTTGCCCTTCTGGCAGACAGCACGGGACGCACCCTTTTCAGCAGTGATGAAGGTGCCAACGCACCGGAACTGGTTGTCGTGACGGGTCCTTAGAGCTTAACCGATTGAGGATAGGCAAGGCAAATTAACCGGAAGAGGGTCTCAGCTGAGACCCTCTTCTTTTTTACGCAAACAGAAACTCTAGCTTAACCAACGCAGTAAGTTTACCTCCCTAAAATGTCTCTACCCTGAATAGGGCGTATAGGCACTCGCTACACATATTTTCAACAATTTAAAGTAAGAAGGGGGGAAACGGCCGTATTTAAGTCCTTCCCCGTTTCTGGCACAATCGATATCCATGCAACTCGCCCACCAGAAAGGAGGTTTGCCCCCCGCCAACGTCGAAAAATTTGAGCCGATTCATCACAAGCACATCATAAATTACATTGAAGGAAACCTGAAGCTTATGTTTAAGAAACCCAGCCCGCGCAGTTCATTTGCACTCTTCTCACTCCTATTACTTACTGTCATGGTCATCCTTTCTTCTGCCTCCATCGGTTTTGCCGATACGGAAGTTAGCCCAGTAACATCAGATACAAAACAACTTTTGAACGACACCGAACCTGGCATTTACCTCATTCGGTTTGAAGAAGCCCCCCTCGCTCGCTACCGAGGCGGCGAAAGCAACTTAGCTCCCACAAATCCCCAGGCACGCGGCACCAATCGTTTGGACCCCAACGACGCCGACAGCCGGGCTTATCGGCAATTCCTCGCCAGTCGGCGCACTACGTACGTGGCGAACATGGCTCAGAGACTCGGCCGTACCGCCAATCCGATTTATGAATATGAAGCAGGAAATCACGGCATTGCGGTGATATTATCGCCGGAAGAAGCCCTGAGCATTGCCACGATGCCCGGCGTTATTTCCGTGCAGCGGGATGTCGAACGCGTCTTAATGACCGACAATGGCCCAGGCTGGATAAATGCCCCCGACATTTGGAACGGTACCGCGACTGGTGGCATGCCTGGCACCCAAGGTGAAGGCATCATCGTTGGCATTATCGACACTGGCATTAACCCCTTGAATCCTTCTTTTGCCGATGTCGGTGGCGATAGCTATGACCACACAAATCCCTTCGGCTCAGGCAACTACGTTGGCGTATGTGATCCGGGAAATTCCAACTTTGATCCCAGCTTCTCCTGTAATGATAAGCTCATTGGCGCCTGGGGTTTCCCCACTGTCAATGGCGGCGATCCTACGGATTATGATGGGCACGGTTCCCATACAGCCAGCACTTCCGCCGGGAACGTGGTCCTCAATGCGCCTATCATTGCCCCAACCTTTACCTTTTCCCGCGATATCTCTGGTGTGGCACCGCATGCCAACATCATTGCCTATAGCGGCTGCTGCACCGTTTCTGCGCTCACCGCCGCCATTGACCAGGCTATTTTGGATGGTGTCGATGTGATCAACTATTCCATTGGTAGTGAAGCCGCTTCCAGCGTATGGACAGACTTCGATACCGTTGGCTTTCTGAACGCCCGCACGGCTGGCATCTTCGTGGCCACTTCTGCTGGCAATTCTGGCCCTGGCGCCGAGACTGTTGGTTCCCCTGCGGATGCACCGTGGCTTACCTCGGTGGGTGCCAGTACCCACGATCGCTTGTTGCTAAACGTTTTGGGTGATATGAGTGGCGGCAGTACGACACCACCAGCCGATCTGGCTGGCAAAAGCATTACCAGCGGCTTTGGTCCGGCTCCAATTGTCTATGCTGGCGACTTCGGAGACCCACTTTGTGGTCCCGGCGCATTTTCCTCTGGCACCTTTAGTGGGCAAATCGTCCTGTGTGATCGCGGCGTCCATGCGCGTGTAGACAAAGGGCAAAGCGTTCTAGATGGGGGTGCAGGCGGCTTCATCCTGGCAAACGATGAACCAAATGGCAACTCGTTGAGCGCAGATGCGCATGTTCTGCCCGCCGTGCATATCAGCTTTGCTGATGGCAGCCTGTTAAAGACATGGCTCAGCACAGGGTCTGGCCACGTTGGCACAATTGCAGGCACAGTCCTAGATGTCAACAACAGCAATGCCGACATCATGGCAGGATTCAGTTCACGTGGAGCAAACCGTGCTATAGATATCTTGTCGCCCAACGTAACGGCTCCTGGTGTCGATATTGTGGCAGCATACGGTATTGGTGGCGCTGTCGAGTGGAATTCCATTAGCGGTACCTCGATGTCCAGCCCGCATGTGGCAGGGGCTGGCGCCTTGATCATGGCGCTTCATCCAGATTGGACACCAGCCGAAATTCAGTCCGCCCTAATGACAACCGCATTTACGTCAGTCATGAAAGAAGATGGCACCACGCCAGCCGATCCGTTCGATATGGGGTCTGGACGCGTTGATTTGTCTGTTGCTGGCCTGGCTGGTTTGGTCTTAAATGAGACGGAAGCCAACTATCTCGCAGCAAACCCTGCTTCAGGTGGCGATCCGAAAGATATCAATCTGCCCAGCATGGCAAATAGTGATTGTGCCAATAGTTGTTCCTGGATTCGCACCGTGCGCAGCACGTTAAGCAGTTCAGTTACCTGGAATGCCTCCGTTGATTCACCCGCAGGCGTTGCGCTGAGCGTAACCCCAAGCAGCTTCGTGTTAGCTCCAGGTGCCACCCAAACGATTACAGTTGACGCCGTTGTAAACAGCGATTCCAACGGCGAATGGGTTTTTGGCAGCATGACATTGACCCCCGGTGGTGGTGAAGCACCCGCAGCCCACATGCCAGTTGGCGTGATCAGCACCGTTGAAGTGCCAACGTTCGAGCCAGTTGCGGATTCGTCTGTCTTCTCCAATCGTGGTTCAAGCAACCAGGGAAGCAGTAGCCAACTGCGTGTTGATGCAGCCCCTGTTGTGAACAGTTACATGCGCTTTGACGTTCAGGGCCTGGTAGGAACCGTGACTAGTGCAACGTTGCGATTGTATGTTCAAACTTCATCTTCAGCCGGCGTTAGCGTTCATCAGGTGGCCAACAACAGCTGGATTGAAAGCAGCATTACATTTAACAATGCACCTGCCATTGGCGCCGTGATAAACAGCTCCGGGGCCACCAGCGCAGGCAGCTATGTAGACATTGATGTGACGTCTAACGTGACGGGCAACGGCCTGGTGAGCATGGCATTGACCACGACGGATACAGCCCTGATTATTGCTCAGAGCCGCGAAGGGTTAAATCCGCCAGAGCTGGTTGTGGAAACAACGGTAGGCGGCGGCCCAACCCCAACCAGCACGCCAGTGCCACCGACGCCAACCAATACGCCGGCGCCTCCAACCCCAACCAACACGCCGGTACCGCCAACGCCGACCAATACGCCAGTAGGCCCAACACCGACAGCAACGAACACGGCCGTTCCGCCTACACCGACAAATACCCCTGTGCCACCGACGGCAACGGCGACAGCAACCGCAACGGCGACTTCTGGTCCTGGCGGCAGCACCTTCACCTTCAGTGCCGGTGATGATGCACTTGTATTGTCCAATCGCGCTACGGCCAACTATGGGTCGGCGAACATCCTGGGTACCGATGATGTCCCGGATATCCGCAGCTACCTAAAATTCAACGTTGCCGGGCTGGATGGCTCGGTCGCATCGGCCACATTGCGGGTCTTTGTAAACAGCGGTACGGCCGCATTTGATGCAGCCCAGGTTGCCGACAATGGCTGGGTCGAATCAAGCATCACCTACAGCAATGCACCAGCAGTTGGTGCCGTCATCAATGGTTCCGGCACCGTTAGCAGCGGTACCTGGGTTGAAATCGATGTCACCAGCTATATCAATGGCGATGGCACGTTCAGCCTGGCATTGTTAACCACAGGCGTTGGCCGTGACCTTTTCAGCAGCAGTGAAGGAATTAATGGCCCAGAGCTTGTTGTCGTGACGGGTCCCTAATCGACACTTTGATGGCCAGGTAAAAGCCAAGAAGAGATATGGTTTAGAACGAACTCAACCTTGGCTTTTATCTGAACAAATCACCAGGAATCGACTTTTCTTTTCACAACCCTTTGTGTGATTTGCCAAATAAGCGTTAAGATGCCGCCCGCAAAGTGATTTGCGGGCGGCATTTTTCTTGATTCTATAACAACGTGAAAAGAACAGACGTGGTGGGTTTTCTGGCGCCTATGGAGCGTTTGCGCCTCAGGGGCGAATGTTGCCCCGGGGAAGGGTTACGGCCGTAGATTTCGCTCAATGGTCAAT
>CBDUOF010000293.1:0-7254 GCA_965368765.1 uncultured Anaerolineae bacterium
TGGTCGAACATGACCCGGATGTGATTAAGGTAGCGGATCATGTGGTTGATGTGGGGCCCCTGGCGGGCAGTGGCGGCGGCACCATTGTCTTTGAAGGCAGCTATGCCGATCTGCTCCAGGCCAATACGCTGACAGGCAAACATATGAAGCACACCCTGCCCATGAAAGAAACGTTTCGGGCGGCAAAAGGCAAATTGCCTATCACCAATGCCAAAGTGAACAACCTGCAAAATCTTAACGTAGACGTTCCCAAAGGGGTGCTCACTGTGGTGACCGGGGTCGCGGGATCGGGCAAAAGCTCGCTCATAAACCAGGTTTTTATGCGCCAACACCCTGAAGCGATTCTGATTGACCAAACGGCCGTTGGCACATCCTCGCGCTCCAACCCAGCCACCTACACGGGTATCCTCGATGAAGTCCGCAAAGCGTTTGCCAAAGCCAATAAGGTGAGCCCGTCCCTATTTAGCTTTAACTCCAAGGGGGCTTGCGAAAATTGCCAGGGATTAGGCGTCTTATATCCTGACCTGGGACCGCTGAGCGGCATCAAAATGGCCTGCGAAATATGCGAGGGCAAGCGATTCAAAGACGAAGTGTTAACCTACAAGCTGAACGGCAAATCGATCACGGACGTGCTGGCAATGACGGTACAGCAGGCGCTGGCTTATTTTGACATCAAAAAAGTTGCCCACAAGCTGCAAGCGATGCACGATGTCGGTCTGGATTATCTCACCCTGGGCCAGCCGCTGAGCACGCTGTCCGGCGGTGAATGCCAACGGGTGAAGCTGGCCAGTGAACTGCACAAAAAAGGCACCATCTACGTCATGGACGAGCCAACGACCGGGCTACACATGTCTGACACGGAGCATCTGCTGGGCGTCATTCACCGTCTAGTCAATGCGGGCAATACGGTCATTGTCATTGAGCACAATCTGAATGTCATTAGAAATGCGGATTGGGTTATTGATATGGGACCAGAGGGGGGCAGCAAAGGCGGGCAGGTAATGTTTGAAGGAACGCCGCAAGCGTTGTTAGGGGCTAAGCATTCGCTGACGAGTGCGTATTTGAGCGTTTAGCGCGTGGTGCGTAGAAAAGCAAGAACTACGTTCCGCACTACGCCAAAACTGGGCAATTATAAAGAGATGGCTCATGTGCCAAGGAGAATTAAGAGGTGAAAAAAATAATCGTTGAAGCGGAAGTATCTCTTGATGGAATAATGGGCGGCCCCAATTTTTGGGAGCATATCTTCAAATATCACAGCGATGATGTTTCAGACTATTTAAATAATCTGCTCTTTGAACCAGATGCGCTTTTGATGGGCCGCATGACCTATGAGGTGTTTGCTGAGGTTTGGCCCTCTCGCCAGGGGAAGGAGGCTGATAAAATAAACAGTATGCCAAAGTACGTTGCTTCCAGAACCTTGAAAGAACCGCTTGCCTGGAATGCTACGCTCATCAAGGGAGATCTGGCCAAAGAGATTGGCAAGCTGAAACAAGAGCCGGGAAATGCCTTGCTGCAATATGGACTGGGCGAACTGACCCAAACGATGCTGCGGCATAACCTTATTGATGAAGTGCGCCTGCTAGTGTTTCCGTTTACACTTGGGCAAGGACAGCGCGTTTTTGAAAATATGGACACAAACACCCTGAAACTCTTGGGGACGCAGCGCTTCAGTTCCGGTGTTGTTGCCATCCACTACCAGCCTCATAACAAAGAATAGCCCGCCACCTAAAACAAACGATAAGGAAACTAAAATGCAAAAAATCACCCCGTTTTTGTGGTTCGATGACCAGGCTGAAGAGGCCATTAATTTTTACGTTTCGATTTTCAAGAATGCAAAGATGATGAACGCAAATCGCAACCCAGATGGCAAGCTATTTACGGCCACCTTCCAGCTTGAAGACCTGGAAATTTCGGCGCTCAATGGTGGGCCACAGTTCAAATTTACCCCGGCCGTTTCGTTTTTTGTGACTTGTGAAACGGCCGTCGAAGTGGATGAGTTGTGGCAAAAGCTGTCTAAGGGAGGCACTATTCTGATGCCCCTGGACAGCTACCCATTTAGCGAAAAATTTGGCTGGGTGGCAGACAAATACGGTCTTTCCTGGCAGTTGAACCACGGTCTTTCCTGGCAGTCGAGTATGGGTAGTTTGTCGCAGAAAATCACACCCTTCCTCATGTATGTGGGCGACCACGGGCAGGCGGAAGAAGCGATCGAGCTGTATACCTCGCTCTTCGCCGATTCGTGCATTCTTAACATCGAACGGAATAGTGACGATGAAGGAGGAGTGGTCGGCACCGTTAAACATGCTTCATTTGTTCTCAACGGCCAACGATTCATGGCCATAGACGGCGGCGCTGGACATCCGTTTACCTTCACAGAAGCCAACTCGTTTTTTGTGAACTGCGAAACGCAAGACGAAGTAGATGAGTTGTGGCAAAAGTTCACCGCAGAAGGGGAAGAATCGATGTGTGGCTGGCTCAAGGACAAGTTTGGCGTCTCCTGGCAAATTATCCCTTCTGCCTTAATGGAGATGCTGCAAGACGAAGACCCGGAAAAGGCTAAAAGGGTGATGGATGCCATGTTGCAAATGCAGAAAATTGACATCCAAAAATTAGAAAAAGCACGTGACCAAAGCTAATGTACTTAACGCAAGAAGTTCAACTTCTGGCTGAAAGGAGCGTAGAAATGAGAAAAATAATTGTTTCCGAATTTATTTCGCTGGATGGCGTGATCCAGGCGCCGGGTGGTGCCGAGGAAGATACGGAGGGTGGTTTTGTTCACGGCGGTTGGACGTGGCCCTATTGGCATGATGACATTGGTGCTTACTTCGCTGAGTCGATGAGTAAGATTGATACCCTGCTGCTGGGACGCAAAACGTGGCAGATTCACGGGGCTGCCTTTGAACCAATGTCCGTTGAGGAAGACCCCTTTGGCGGCGTGCCCAAGTTTGTGGTCTCAACGACGCTGGAATCGGCCGATGCCTGGCGAGACTCGACGCTTATCAGCGAAAATGTGGCGGAAGCGGTACGCAAGCTGAAGGCACAGCCGGGCAAAAACATTCTTATGGATGGCAGCAGTGTGCTGGTTCGTACGCTGGCACAGCATGATTTGATAGATGAATACAGCTTACTCGTCTATCCGGTTGTGCTTGGGGGTGGTAAGCGACTTTTCCCCGATGAGTTACGCATTAACTTGGAGCTCATCGAAACCAGAGCCTATCCTTCGGGCGTTGTGTTGATGCGTTACCAAGTGAAAAGAGAAAAGAGCTGATTGAGGAAACGGCCGTTTCCCATTAATTTTTGCTTCTTCAGAACATCCACAAGCGCCGAGCCTGCGACGCCCCGCCAAAAGGAATCATTTATGTGTAGAAATATCCGAACGCTTTTCAACTTTGAACCGGCGGCAACCGAAGAAGAGGTACGTGCCGCCTCGCTTCAATTTGTGCGCAAGGTCACTGGTTTTAGCAAACCCTCACAGCAAAATGAGGCAGCTTTTCTGGCGGCTGTGGAAGAGATAACGGCCGTTACCACCAACCTCCTTGCCACCCTGCAAACCAACGCACCCGCCAAAAATAGGGCCGAAGAAGCCGCCAAAGCCCGTGCTCGCAACGCAAAGCGGTTTCCCCAAGAAACAAAGTAAGCAAAGGAATTGATGGACGAAACCACGCGATTGCACTTAAAAAACATTTTTTCTAAAGATAAAACCCTGCAAAATGCCGCTTACACTTATCTAATGACGGCTACAGAGTCACCAGTAAACTGGGCCTATGACGTGTGGGATGACCTACTGGCTGGCTTGCAAGACAAAGACAACCGCGTGCGGGCCATTACATCTCAAATTCTCAGCAATCTGGCCAAAAGCGATCCAGATAAAAGGATGCTGGAAGATTTCCCGGCATTGTTGGCGGTTACCAAAGATGAGCGGTTTGTCACGGCGCGGCACTGCCTGCACTCTTTGTGGAAAGTTGGCGCAGCCGGGCCTGAGCAGCAGAATTTGTATGTAGCCGGACTTAAAAGTCGCTTCCTTGAATGCATCACAGAAAAGAACTGCACCTTGATTCGCTTCGACATCATCCAGAGCTTGCAAACGCTGTATGAAACCAATCCAGATGAGATGCTGCGCAAAACGGCCGTTTCCCTCATCAATAGCGAAGAAGATTTAAAATATCGCAAAAAATATGCCAAACTATGGCCAAAGGAAGGAAAATGATGGCAATCCCGACACAATTACACACCTTAGCAGGAAAGTGGCACGGTACAAATCAACTGTGGCTTGAGCCAAATGAACCCGTGCGCGAATCAGTGGGAACGGCCGTATTCAAACTCACTGCCCAAGGGAAATTTGCCACTTTAGAATATACCTGGGCCGATGAGGGCCAGCCACAAAGCGGTCTGCTACTGTTTGGTTCCGATGGGCAGCAAATCAACGCCACCTGGGTCGATTCCTGGCACATGCAAGATGCGATGCTGTCCTGTATCGGGGCAGCAGAACCGGACGGGGCCATTTGGGTGCGGGGCAACTATGCCGCTCCTCCTGGCCCGGATTGGGGCTGGAAAATTGCCATTCAGCCGCAGACAAACAACAAATTTCTATTTATCATGCACAATATTTCACCGGAAGGCGAAGAAATGCTGGCAGTTGAGGTCGTGTTTACACGACAGGAGCAATAATATTTTAAACAAAGCCGAAGTCATAACATTTCTAGCCACCCAAAAAGCAGACGCTGCCAAACTGTTTTATCAGCAAACGTTAGGCCTCACTTTGATTGCCGATGAACCCTTTGCCCTAGTATTTGACGCCAACGGCACAAGCCTGCGCATCCAAAAAGTAAAATCGTTCCAGCCACAGCCATTCACAGCATTTGGCTGGCAAGTTACAGATATCGAAGCAGTGATTGAAGCATTGCAGGCGAAAAATGTTTCATTTGTACATTTTCCTGGCCTCGCCCAAGATGACTTGGGTGTCTCGGTATTCTCTGATAACACAAAAGTCGCCTGGTTTAAAGACGTTGACGGTAATCTCCTGTCCTTAACGCAATTCTCAAAGTAACCATTGATCCCTAAATCTGTTATAAAGGGAGCATGATTACGATCTCGCCTTACAACGGCCGTTGGCCCCAAGAATTCACCCTTATCCAAAAGGCGCTTATGGATGCTCTCGGCCCGCTGGCATGCCGTGTTGACCATATTGGCTCCACTTCAGTGCCGGGGCTGGGCGCCAAAGATGTGATTGATGTGCAGGTGACGGTAGCGGCACTGACAGAAGCGGTGCGCCAGGCGCTGCTGTCCGCTGGTTTCCAGCAGTTCCGTGAATCCATGACGGATCATGTGCCACCGGGCGCAGATTCCGCCCCAGCCAACTGGCAAAAATTCCTCTTTAAAGAGCGAAAAGAGGAGCGAAGAGCCAATATTCATGTGCGTGCGGCCGGGAAGCCCAACCAGCTTTATCCGCTTCTCTTTCGCGACTATCTGCGCGCCCATCCTCACTCGGCTCAAACGGTAGAAATCATTAAGCGTCAGCTCGCCGAACACCACGGCGACGACGTAGAAACCTACTACGATATCAAAGACCCCGTCTACGATCTCATTTGGGAGGCGGCGCAAACGTGGGCTGCATTCACAAAGTGGAAACCATAGCCAATAACGGCCGTCTCGCAATCCTGGAGGCGTCCTCTTTTGCTCGAGCCGATGGCCTCAATCATGACAGACGCTTCGCATAAACCCACAACCGCCATCATTGGGGGCGGCCCCGCAGGACTCATGGCAGCCGAAAAGCTCAGCCAAGGGGGGGTGCAGGTCACCGTCTACGACGCCATGCGCTCCGTAGGACGCAAGTTTTTGCTAGCCGGGCGCGGCGGCCTCAACATCACCCACTCAGAAGCAATCGAGCCATTTCTTGGGCGTTATGGCTCCCGTCGTGCGCAATTGGAGCCACTGCTGACCGCTTTTGGCCCTGAGGATTTGCGCAATTGGGTCCATGATTTGGGCATCCAGACCTTCATTGGCTCCTCCGGTCGGGTATTTCCTGCTGAAATGAAAGCCGCACCCCTCTTACGCGCCTGGCTGCATCGACTGCGGGCCGGGGGTGTAGGCTTCCAGATGCAGCACCGATGGCTGGGCTGGAACCATGACAGCGCACTCAGGTTTGCCACGCCCGACGGCGAGAAGCAGGTTATGGCAGATGCAACGATTTTGGCGCTGGGCGGCGGCAGTTGGCCCAAGCTGGGCTCTGATGGCAGCTGGGTGCCGCTGCTGCTGGCCCACGGCGTCGAGATTGCCTCGCTGCAACCCGCCAATTGTGGCTTCGACGTGACGTGGAGCAACCATTTTCGACAGCGCTTCGCCGGACAGCCCGTGAAAACGGCCGTACTGCACTTCAAAAATTTTCGGCAGCGCGGCGAATTTGTCATCACTGAAACGGGTGTGGAAGGCAGTTTGATCTATGCCGCTTCTGCTTTGCTGCGCGATGAGATCGCCGAGAACGGCCGTGCCACGTTCCACCTTGACCTGTCGCCAAACAAAACAGAAAGCCAGTTGCGCCAACAGCTGGCGAAACCACGTGGCTCGCGCTCAACGTCTAGCCATCTGCAAAGCCGCATCAATCTTAAAGGTGTTAAAGCTGGTTTACTGCGCGAACTTGTGCCACCTGCCGCTTTTGACGATCCAGTCCGGTTGGCAGCCGCCATCAAAGCGCTGCCGTTTCGCCTGGAGGCGCCCCGCCCGCTCAGTGAGGCGATCAGCACTGCCGGCGGCGTGACCTTTGCTTCTATGAATGATTCGCTCATGCTGCAATGCCTGCCAGGGATCTTTTGCGCGGGGGAAATGCTGGATTGGGAAGCGCCTACCGGTGGCTACTTGCTAACCGCATGTTTTTCCTCTGGCCATGCAGCCGGTTTAGGCGCATTGCGTTGGCTAGAAAGCCAGGCAAACGCGTCGGAAAAAAAATAAGCAGTGTCTTGCCCTTACTGCCCCGTTCCGCTATACTAATCTCAGGCACTCATGCGGGTTAATACAACAAAACTTTAGGGAGATGTGGCAATGAAGGTTTCCTGTCTGCAAGAAAATTTGGCAAAAGGGTTAAATATTGTAAGTCGGGCTGTGAGCACGCGCTCGATGCTGCCAGTTTTAGCCAATGTACTGCTGGAAACTGATAACGGCCGTCTCAAGCTATCGGCTACCAATTTAGAGATTGTGGTCACTGCCTGGATTGGCGCAAAAATCGAAGAAGAGGGAGCGATCACGGTACCGGCTCGCACT
>CBDUOF010000294.1:0-7246 GCA_965368765.1 uncultured Anaerolineae bacterium
TTTATGACACAAAACGGCCGTTGTTTATCCCAGATGTGCTGCAGCGGCCAGACTGGCAGCAGATAGAAACGCTTCCCTTGGCGCGGGCCTGGCTGGGGATTCCCCTCATTCATGGCCAGGAAGTCGTTGGCATGTTGTCGCTTACCCGGGAGACGACCACACCATTTACGGACGCTTCTATTGAATTGTCTACGGCTTTTGCTTCCCAGGCGGCCGTCGCGTTGGAAAATGCGCGCCGCTTCGACGAAACCACCCGCTTCTCACAACAGTTAGAATATGAGGTGGCCCAGCGCACCCAGGCCATTCAAGAAGCGTACGCCCGATTGGAACAGTTGGACCAGGCCAAGTCAGATTTTATCTCCATTGCCTCTCACGAACTGCGCACGCCGCTTACGATTCTGCGAGGCTACAGCCAGATGTTGTTTCAGCAAAACAGCGTCCAGCAGGATGAACAAATCGAAAAGTTGGCCTCTGGTATTCAATCTGGGGCGATGCGGCTGGAGGAAGTGGTGAGCAGCATGTTGGAAGTTGCCAAGATCGACAACCGTGCCTTGCAGCTTTATCCTAAACAGATGGCCTTAACCCATATTTTCGGCCGTCTCGCAGATGCGTTTGCCCCTGCACTCGCTGAGCGGCAGCTCAATCTTGCCATTGTGAATATAGACAACCTGCCAATGTTAGAAGCCGATCCCGATGCATTGGAGCGGGTCTTTTATCACCTGTTGGTGAACGCCATAAAATACACGCCAGACGGCGGCAGCATCCATATCTCCGGGGTGGTGCATCATGCCAACGGCCCTGACTCTGTGCCCGACAAGGTGGAAATTGTGGTGCGAGACAGCGGCATTGGAATCGATTCAGCGGTGCATGAGCTGATCTTCTCCAAGTTTTACCAAACAGGAGAAGTGGCGCTGCACTCTTCAGCCAAGACACAATTTAAGGGCGGCGGCCCGGGCCTGGGTCTGGCGATCTCCCGGGGCATTGTGGAAGCCCATGGCGGTAAAATCTGGTTGGAAAGTGCCGGACACGATGAGGAAAAGTGCCCCGGTACAACGTTCCACGTGCTGCTGCCGTTGGCTGCCCAATTGGTGGCAAGCGAAGCAGGTGAACCGTAAAAGTCGAGAGCCAACCATTTTAACTTGAAGTGATTAACTGAATTTTAAACGGCGCCATGGGTTAGGCTTATATGATTTCTTGCCGCCAGAGTAAGTAATGTTGGCTCTTTGGGATATCGTGGGGTAAAGGCAGACCTCTGTGTCTGCCTACTCTGGGCGTACACGGGGATGCGTCCCTACCTAGTGATACAAACGGCCGTTTCCATTCTTTAGACACAAGATGCAATTAGTTGTTCCCCTGGGAAACCAATTCAATTTCAAACAGGGTAGGCCAAAGTTTACCGGTGACGAAGAGACGGCCGTTTACCGCATCGTAAGCAATGCCATTCAACACATCCACAGGCTGTGTTAGCGTGGCCGGGTCCAACAGGCCCGTTAAATCGATACTGCCGATCACCTGCCCACTGGCCGGGTCGATACGCACAATGCGGTTGCTTTGCCACACATTGGCCCATACCTCCCCATTGATAAACTCCAGTTCGTTGAGCAAGGTGACGGGGCCATTCTGATCCTGCACGGTGATGCGCCCCACTTCGGCAAAGGAGTCTGGGTCGCGAAAATATAGATTGCTGCTGCCGTCACTCATGATGAAGCAACGGCCGTCGTGCGTAATGCCCCATCCTTCCGTTTCGTAGGCGAAAGTGCCCAATAAAGCAAAACTGTCCTTGTCATAGATAAAGGCGGTTTGGTTTTGCCAGGTAAGCTGAATGAGCTTGTCTTGCCACAAAACTAGCCCTTCACCAAAAAACGCGTCCCCCACATTGAGCAGTTGCAATACCTCGCCGCTGGTCAAATCGACGCGCCGCAGGGACGACGGGGTGCGCTTGATGCCGGTGCTTTCGTATAGTACACCGTCGTCAAACAGCAGCCCCTGGGTAAAGGCGGTACCGTCGTGGGGCATGGTATTGATAATGTCATAGCTGTAGCTGGGTACATTGACTGGTGGATCGGCAGCCGGTGCCAGGATAGGATCGCAAATAGGAACGACCGTTTCCGTTGGGGGAAGCGTGGCAGTGGCGGGCAGAACGGCCGTTTGCACAATAGCTACAGAGGATGGCGCGACGACGGGGGGAGGTGAGGTGGCAAGTGGCGCTTCTTGGGCACAGGCGCTGAGAAGAAGCAGAACGGCCGTTAGCCAACCGATCCACTGGCCTGAACGGAAGGTTGGCAACCAAAGGTAACTGGTGCGTTTGACGCTGTCTCTCAAATTACTATTTATTGTCATGGATTATCCTGTTTGTTGTGCGTGATGGCGGCATCCCCTGGTTGCGTTGTCAAGCCGCTCGGCGTCCCCGATTCTGCCGATGACGAGCAGTGCGGCTCCTTCCTGAATTTAAGAACCAGCCTGAAGGTTGGCAATAACCTCACCAAAGCTGATTGTCCTCTGCTTTAACGGCGCGCTGCGCTTCGCGAATGTACTGGGACAGCGTGCGGCGGCGACGAAATTTGGCATTTGGGGGGAAGTAGGTAGGCGGAACGGCCGTTGGCTGGACATTGTGCGACACGTTAAAACAGGGCGAATGCTGCTGGATAAGCCATTGTTCAGCAGCATCCCGATCATGCCCCACGCTGTGAAACTGCGCATCCTGCGAACTCAGCAGGTCAATCATGAATTTCATTGATTTTGGCCAGTTCACCCAAATAAAGCGCCCAGTTATTGAATGCCCCTTAAAGCCCCCCAGCAGATGCGCCCACACGCGGGCAAACGCCAGCTGAGATTGACCCACGTAAAAAACCACTTCCTCGTTGCGCAAGAGGTACAAATCCAGTCCTTGCCACAACGCTGGGCACTGCTCGATGAGCAGAAATCGCTTGAGTGGCAGGCTGACTTTTGTTGCATTCATTGCATAATCACTCGTTGAGGTAAAGCAGACCCTCGTTAGGTCGCCTTACGCTGCAGACTCCGCCGCAGAACAACATAGCCCAGGATGCCCGAGGCTAACGATCCTAAAATGATACCCAATCTTTCGTCAAATAACAGATTGACGCCAGTCTCTTCAAAGGCCAGTGACCCGATAAAAAGACTCATGGTAAAACCAACGCCACACAAAACGGCCGCACCATACAAAGATCCCCACGACATACTCTTGGGTAAATCAGTAAATCTTAGCTTTATTGCCAGCCAGCAAAGCCCAAAAATCCCTACCTGCTTGCCGACGAATAGGCCCAGGGCAATACCTAGCGGGACACCGTGAAATATTTCTTCCACGCCTAAACCAACAACGCTTATCCCTGAATTAGCAAAGGCAAAGATGGGTAAAATGGCATACGCTACCGCAAAATGGAGGTCATGTTCCATGCTCTTTAAGGGTGAATAATCAGGATTTGTTTTCGACTTCATGGGAATAAACATGGCTAAAATTACACCAGCGAGCGTCGCATGGACGCCTGACTTCAGCATGGCTACCCACATGACAATGCCTACCATCACATACACGCTTTTGGACTCATTTCCCCGTCTGTTCAGCAG
This sequence comes from uncultured Anaerolineae bacterium, assembly GCA_965368765.1. Taxonomy (GTDB): domain Bacteria; phylum Chloroflexota; class Anaerolineae; order Promineifilales; family Promineifilaceae; genus Leptofilum. Next base: position 3,586 of record CBDUOF010000294.1, read on the forward strand.
CGCCAGAATGAGAACACACACCCCAACAACCACCAGCGCGGTTACCGAAATCTTGGCCGTATAGAACAGAGCAATAATGAGCACCGCGCCAATATCATCAAAAATTGCCAATGAGGTTAGGAACACCTTGATGCTCGTGGGAACGCTTGAGCCCAATAAGGATAATATGCCCAGGGCAAAGGCGATATCCGTTGCTGCTGGAATGGCCCAGCCTTTCATGGCCACTGCATCACCACTGTTGAAAAATACATAAATCAATGCCGGAATCAGCATGCCGCCAATGGCCCCCACGCCTGGCAGGATAATGTTTCGTTTATCTGACAACTCGCCTTCAATCAGTTCTCGTTTTAACTCTAGCCCAACCAAGAAGAAAAATACGGCCATCAGCCCATCATTGATCCAGAGCAGCAATGGTTTGGCAATTTCCAGAGTCCCAATCCGAATTTCTACAGGTGTTTCAATTAGCAGAGCATACCAGGATTGCCAGGGTGTATTGGCCAATACCAGGGCAATCACGGCCGAAAACATGAGGATTATGCCGCCAGATGCTTCTAGCCGCAGAAATCTAGATATGAATGTCTCTTTTGACTTTTTCATTTATTTTCCTTGCTGGGCGTGATTATGTATCTATCTAAAGTCCCGACATGCCGTAATACATTAAAGTACTCTTTGGTTATACAACCAGTTCAAACTAGCAATATTATCGTTAACTCTCCTCTCAGGTTTCTGGGTGCGTGCTACCCAGTGGGCACAAGTGACCCTTTGGTGTAATCAAAAGAATTTAACCCTCTATTTGTCATTCTGAACGGAGTCTTCGGAGTGAAGAATCCCTCTGACGCTAGAATGCCTAAGGCTTAGCTAATGTTTTAGGGATGCTTCGGGGGACCTCAGCATGACAGTTCGAGATATAGAAAACCTATATAATGATGTATTAATCTACTCGGAATTATGCAAGGCCCAAATGTCTGGATACAGCTCCTGAAAGGGTAACCAGGTATCCCGCTCAATGGCGGGATCATTGGAGCGAACGACATTCATTGAAATTTGCAGATTTTTGAGCGCGGTATCAAACTGACTTTTGGAACAGCCATGCGCTTCCCTGATTTCTTGGCGTAGATCTGTCGTTTCCCACGGTTCATTCCGAATTTTCTCAAAAATATGGGTGCACAACCGATTCAGCTGATCGACAGGTTTGTAAGCCGAGGCAAAATGGACATTTCGCAAATAATCCAGTGTCATCAACACGGCAAAGCCGCCCTTGATTTTGCCGTAGAAAATCTCGTCGGGGTAGGTGGCGGGCAGACGATTTTTCCAATCCCAAACGGCCGTTACCTTTTCGCCCCAGCCTTTTTCTCCTGGCTGCTTTTCCGGCAAATCGATCTGTTCCCAAAGTGAAGGTAGATCGCTTTTCGCACTCTCGAAGATCGTGCAGATTTGCAGCTGGCGAATGAGCAAACGGGCTTCTTCAAATGTTTTGATCATGTAGGTTTACCTTTGTGGGTTCAAATATCTTGTGGAGCAAGGTTGCTTCCCTGGTGGAACACCATCTTCCAGCCATCTGCCTCATGTCTCCAAGTCGAGCTGCGCTTGCTCAAGCTGCCTGTATCACGGTGACTACGGAATATTTTACAGGTATAGATCAATTGGACGATCTCTTCACTGAGTTGGCGACATTCTACATCGCTTAACTCGGCGCGCCATTCCGCATTCTGAGGCAGGCTTTGCAGCACTTCCTCTAGGGTAAACCTGTTGCCACGCGTGCCAATTTCAACAAACGCTTCAGATAAGAGGGATTTCAGCTTCGCGGGGGAGCTTCTAACTTCCTGGGTGAGCAGCGCCTTCTCTTTGGCAATGAGTGCGTTGATTGTATTTGTTTTCACCGGACGGCTGCCTCATTCCTCATTCTTTTTCGGGGCAAGATTAATCCAGAAGCCAACGGCCGTCGTCACGCAATCGGGATGCTCGACCTCGACGACGCCGGCAGCGCCGCTTATGCCTGGCGCAACTTCAGCGTGTGCACAACCTGCCTGGCAATTTCTTCTTCTAACTGCGTTTCTTCAAAGTAACTGCGGCCGGGGCTGCTGAAGGCGTGTTTGGTGGACTCGGGCGCAAAAGCGATGACCAGCTGTTCGTTGAAAATGCTGACGACCCGGCGGTTAATAATCCCTTTCATAATCTTTTTAACAGCCTGCAGTTTCCAGGTGTACAGGGTGTGTGTCGGGTTGTCCCAGCCTTGAATGTAGGATACTTCCCAATCCCCATCCTGCCACAAAATCTCCTCCGCTTCGTTAAAGAGCACTTCTACAGCCCGGCTAACGGTTTTGATCCGGTTCTCAAGTTCAGCCTCTCGGGCCGCTTCTGCCTTTTTATGGGCCTGTTCTTGTTGCCGCAGCTGGAACTGAAGGCGTGTCACCTCATTCTTAAGGCTCATGGTTCCCTCCTAAAAGCAAAGTCAATCGCTTCACAAATTACAACCTGCTCCTATCATATCACGAGATAACGTCTGGCAAAATCGACTGGCCGGTGCTTTGTGCAGCGAGGTGACGTGCGGCACCAGTGAAAAAAGATCTTTTACGGAATTTAGCGCCTGATGAAGCGCTTGGTAACGCAGAACGGCCGTCTCCCGAACGACCATTCAACATCGTTTATGGCGCCAACCTCAATCCCGCTCGGGTAGGGCCAGGTAAAGAATAACGGCCGTTCCCTCACCTCATCACGGATTGACAATGAACTTGCTGACGATGCGCCACGTCCCCTCAATTTTGGCCAACTGATAACTTTCCAAATAGCGGCCGCCAAAATCAAAAAGCACCGTTGCCCCAAGGGTATGAAAAATATCAACGGCCAGAATTTTGCCCTCGGCAAATTCAAACGGCGTGTAATCCGGGGTCACCCAGGAATCAATGGCCTTTTTCATCGTCATGGACCACAGTTCAAGCGCCCCATCTTTGTTTTTGGTGTAGCCCGTCATGATTGCCACATCCAGGGCAAACGCCTTTTCCAGTCGTTGACGATCCTTGTTGCGATATCCTTCACAGTAGTGGAAGACTGCCTCACTGATTGCCTCATAATCATTCATTGGGAACCTCCTTTTTCTACTCGAATTTTACATGCGGCTGGTTGGGAAACGGCCGTTTCCCCGTCCAACATTCACCCACTTCAAAACGCCAACCTGAGAACTATCCGCCTGCGCAAAATTTTGCCTGGCTGCCTAGCTGCTTTCAGGATGGCTGTTCCCCTCGCTGGGAGTCACCAATTTGCCCATACCGTAGCCAGCGGCCGTTCCCACCAATAAGGGAACCGTGCCAAACAACGGGACCCCCAGGAGAGGCGGCAAAATCAGCCCTCCGCCAAGTCCCCCGACAAGCGCGATAGGACAGGCCACAAGGTAGCCAACGGCCGTAGATACGCGCGTTGTACGATGGGCCGTTTTTTTCATCAGGAACAGGAGGAATGCAGCTGAAATTATGCCCATCGGCAAGAAGTATAAGCTTTCCCAGATGTTGTCTGGCAAGCGTTGAAAACGCAACATAAAAATTAGTAGCTGGACCAATGGCCAGAGCAGAGAAAGGAGAAGAAACCAAACATAGTGGCGTTTCATCAGTTTATTGTACCCTTAAAGCAAAAGCGATTTGTCTCATTTTAAACAAGTAGCCTTATA
>CBDUOF010000295.1:0-7244 GCA_965368765.1 uncultured Anaerolineae bacterium
TAGAGGAGTGCCCTTCTACCATTAGTTTCTCGTTAAAATCTTTATCCCAGGCGTGGAGCATCAGCGGCAGGCTATTGGGAACGACACCTTCTGGCGTCATGTTAACAATCTGGCCGGTAACACGGCCGTTTGGCTGTGTGTCTTCTTGAGCCAGAAGAGGAACGGCCGTACCCAACAACAAAACAATAACGAAGAGGTGCAAAAATACTCGTTTCATCATCCTCTACCCGTTTCCAGAAGTTCAGCGGTATAATCTAAGCATCCATTAAGGATGTGCCGCAGCCCGTACAAAAATTATCACCCGGTGTCCCGGCCTGTTGGCAGACTGGGCAGCTTACCTCAGCTATCCTGCCGCACTGTGGACAAAATTTGTCGTCGGCTGCCAGCAGTTCCCGACAATGCAGGCAGCTAACCAACTCGCCATAAGCCTGGCGTTTTGCGCGAACAGCTTTCGCTATGGCATCATCCAGACGACTGCGGGCTGCTACCTGCTGTTCCAACGCCTGCGCCGCCTCGGTCATCAACTGTCCTTGCATGCGGGCGTAATCATCATCGCTCAGGATATTGAGCTGGTGATCAAATTCCAGATCGCGTAGTGCCAACAGGGCTGAATCATAATTGCTGCGACTGTCGTCGCCGGTCATTGTCGGCCGGGACACCTTAGTTCGCAACGGTTGAATCACCACAAGGCTGGCCAACACCAACATAGCAACACCGATCATTGCAGTTCCAAAAGACATCTTAACCTCCTTAGACCAGTTCTCTTACCTCGCGCTCAATTTTGGCGCGGGTTTCAGCTGAGATGGTTGATTCGGGGGAAACAGCCGTTTCCCCCAAAAGATCGCCAAGGCGCTGCCAGCTACGCAGTACCTGGAAGGCCACGAAAAAACCCAGTGCCACAGCCACTACCGGCAAAATCCAGATCAGCGAGTTAAATCCGCTACGTTCTGGCTCGGCCAGCACCCGCTCGCCATACTGCTCCACAAAATAAGCCATCACCTGTTCTTCCGACCAGCCATCGGCTAACTGCTCTCGAATTTGGGCACGCCAATCGGCGCAGGCTTGCGTTTCGCACACGTCTAGCGGTGTGTTGGGGCAAACTGGGCAGTACAGTTTTCTGGCAATGGCATTTACCTCATCATCCGTAGGAACTGCCTGTGCCTGGACTAACATGACGGTGTAAAAGCTGGCGGCGATAGTCAACAGCGCCAGTAGAAATCTTCGTTTCAGCATCGCTAATCACCTCCCAATCCAGGCTGTGGCTGCACACGGTCTGGCTTAAGGACGTACGAGCGCTTTTTCTGGCGCTGCGTTTCTGGCCAGGCAGCGATGAACGTCCCCAAAATCAGGACAAATCCGCCCGCCCACGTCCAGCTAATCAGCGGATTTAAATACATTTTGAACGTCGAAGAGCCAAAGCCAATCTCCTCCCAGCCCACCAGCATTACGTACACATCTTGCGCTGGGGTCGGGTAAACGGCGGGGATGGTCATGGGCTGCCGCTGCACAACAAAATAGTCGCGTCGTGGGTTAAGCGTGCCCACAAACTCGTCATTCTTAAACAGGCTGGTGGTTGCTTCCAATACCTCACGGCCGTCGCTGCCAGGGTACGCTGCCAGATTATCAAAACGCAGGCTGTACTCACCCAGCGTCAGGGATTCGCCCCGCGCCAGTGTCATCTGCGTTTCCTGTTGGAAATAAGCATCGCCAATGAAGCCCAGGCCAACCATGACCACGCCCAGATGGATGGTATAGCCCCCATAGCGGCGGCGGTTACGCCCCATAAGATGGTAGAGAGCCATCACAGGATTCTCGCCCCGCTTCATGCGTGCCTGGACGCCTTTTATAAACTCAAAGCCGATGAGCAACACCACAAAGGCGACCAGCCATAAAACCGGGTAAGCGGCTGGATGCATCCGATGTACATAGCCCCAAACGGCCGCCCACAAAATAGAGCCAAGCAGCGGCAGCAGAGCTGCTCGCCCCAACCGCTTAGCTGCCTGCTTGCGCCAGGCAAACAGCGGCGCCAATCCCATTAACAAAACGAGGGCGGCAAACAGTGGCCCCGTCGCTTTTTGGAAGTAGGGTGGCCCCACGGTTATTTTGGTTCCCGTAACCAGTTCAGACAGCAACGGAAAGACCGTGCCCAAAAACACCACAAAGGTGATGGCTAAAAAGAGCACATTTTGCAGGACAAAGGCAGACTCACGCGAAATAAAGCTTTCTAATTCATGCTCCGACTTCAGCGTATCCAGCCGCTTGTACAGCAACCACAGCGAGGCTACAAAGGTAAACCCAATGAAAACGAAGAAAACAGGCCCCAGCGCAGACTTGCTGAAGGAATGGACGGAACTGATCACGCCAGTGCGGGTAATAAAAGTGCCAAACAGGGAAAGGGAGTAAGTGAGAATGATGAGCGAAACGCTCCAGACCTTGAGCATCCCCCGTTTTTCGGTCATCATCACCGAATGCAGAAAGGCGGTGCCGGTGAGCCAGGGCATGAGCATGGCGTTTTCCACCGGATCCCAAGCCCAAAAGCCGCCCCAGCCCAGCACGTCATAAGCCCAGCGGCCACCCAAAATGAGGCCAATGGAGAGGAATATCCAGGCGACCAGCGTCCAGCGGCGGCTGGTGCGAATCCACTCATCATCACGGGAACGGCCGCTTAACAGTGCCGAAATGGCAAAAGCGTAGGGAATGACAAAGCCGGTAAAGCCCAGATAGGTGGTGGGGGGATGGCCAATCATGCCAAAGTGGCGCAGCAGTGGGTTGAGTCCACTGCCATCTTGAGGTATGTAGGCTACCGAATCGGTTGGCTGGAATACGGCCGTTATCAATTCTGTTGTTCCGGGAATGTGCCACAGGCGAGCAAATGGATTTGTGATAAAAACGACAATACTGATAAAGAAAGCCGTCGTCAACATGGCTACGGTGATGAAATAGGGCATCAGATCGTGGTCTCGTTCCCATTTACGCCAGAGAACAACCGCCACAAAACCATTCATCAGCCAGGCCCAAAACAGTACCGAGCCAGACTGCCCACCCCACAAGGCCGTCAGCCGTAAAAAGGGCGACATCGCCCGGCTAGAAACATCCCCTACATACGCCAGGGAAAAGTCCATGGCGTACAGTGAATACGTCACGACGAGTACGGAAATCGTCAAAAAAGGCACGGCCAGCAGCGTGGCGCTGCGAGCGCTTTCTACCCAGCGCCATTCATTGCGCCAGCCACCCCAGGCGGAAACGGCCGTGGCATACACCGCCAACAAAAAACCCGCCACCAGAGCCATTAAACCAATATCTGCCAGCATCATCTCCTCCTTTATGGATATTGCTCCGCCAACAGTTCTTCTATCTTTTCATCAAGCTCTGGCGCTGACAGCGGGCCAATCTTCACCCCACGCAGCTCACCATTTTTGGCTACGTAATATGTTTCTGGCACGCCATCCATACGATAATCGTGGGAAATGCGCGTGCCTATGTCTGGCCCATTGAAGTAGGTGATGTCGAATTCTTCCATGTAGGCTAAAGCCTCTTTTTCCGTGTCCACATAATCAACACCAATAAAAATCACGCCTTGATCCTGGTATTTACGCCAAGTTGCTTCCAGATAAGCAGCTTCTTCGCGGCAAGGTGGACACCAAGACGCCCAGAAATTAATAATCACCACTTGCCCGCGCAGTTTGCTTAGGGTGATGGTTTCGCCTTCAAAGCTGGTAATAGTGAAATCGGGAGCCATGCCAGAATCCACTTGTCCCAAGTTCACCTGAACCAGCCCCCAGCCCAATAGAGCCAGTAGGCCAAATAGGAGTCCAAAAGTAATGACCGTGCCGAATTTGAAGCGGCGCGATGGAGCATTGTCCTCCGCGACTTTCTCATCGCGAATTGGTTTCGTCACAATTTCAGCCATCATGCACTCCTCCTGACCCATCTAGTTCGAACGAACCGCCGCCTGCACCCAGATTTCCGCCTGAGGCTGCTGCGGATCATTGTTCTCAATAATCAAGCCACGACGCACCGTTTGTCCGGCCGTATCGTGGTAACCTGCATCGAAAACTAGCTTAATGGTGGCCACTTTGCCGGGCGGAATCATCGTGGCTGAAATTTCGGCCACCGTGCAGCCGCAGGTGGTATACGCCCGGCTGATCGTTAGCGGCGCATCGCCTACATTGCGAATAACGAACTCTTGCTCAACCTTATCTTGTGGACCAATCAGGCCAAAATCGAAGCTCTTTTCTGGTATCTGGATTTTTGGCTGCGGTTCATTTTTGGGCAAAAATGGAATGGCTGGCCCTTCCTCCATTTCATGAATTGCCAGAACAGGCTGCTCATGCGCCACATCATCGGGATGATATTCAGCCGAGGCATTGGCCGATGAAGGCGAAGATGTGTAAGCTACCAAGCCAGCCCCTAATAGCAGGACACCCAGTACCAGGAGTGCAAGCGGCATCCAAATTTGTTTGCGGCGGTTTTGCCGCGATGATTTCCTGTGACGAATTTTTGCTTTCATAACAAATCAGCTCCTTCAGGTTGAAACGTACAGCAGCATGGCTGCGCCCAGCGCCACCATGATAAAACCGTACCACAAGCGAATCTTTAAACTGTGTTCTCGCTCCCATCTTGCCCACGTTTTAGCCGCCATACGATTGCCAACCAGCAGCAAAATGACCACCAATGGTAAGACAAACATGATGTTGTAAAGAGCCAGATAGCTCACACCCCAGGCCAGCGTTGTCTTGGCATTCAACAATGTAATGATGGAAACATAAATACCGCCGGAACAGGGAAACGTACATAAACCGACGACCAAGCCAGCCATCATCGTAGTAGGCAGCGTCGCCTGTTTAATCAGGGTATTGGTACGCGCCCCGGCAATTTTGGGCATGTGCAGCTTGATGGGAAAATTAGGGAAGAAATATTCAATCAGGTTGATAACGCCTAGGCCGATGAGTAGCCAGGCACCGATACGCGCCACAAAGTGAGGATCATCAGAGAAGCGGACGGCCTGCAAAATACCCAGACCGATGGCAAAGTAAACCAGGAAGATCATGCCCACGTAAACAAAGCCCAGCTTCAAAATTTGGCTGCGAGATTTTCGCAGCGTAAAGAGGAACGCCAGCAGAAGCAAAATAACGGCAAAAGCACAGGGGTTCACCGAATCCAGCAAGCCAGTGACGATAACGGCGGGCAATAGTTGACTCAAGTTAGCCAGACCAATTGGCAGTGGGCCTGCGGCCGTTTCCGCCTGTTGCAAAGCCTCGGAAAACGGTGTGTTGATAGCAAAGTTTTGCACCTCACCAGCCCAGGCCCACAAGCGATATTCCGTTGGCTCACTGTGCATCTCTGGCTGCCACAAAACTAATCGCTGCGGTAAATCGGGTGAGGTTAGGGCCGCGTCAATCAAGTTCGGCGGCACGTGCCCAAGGATGACTAAATCGCCTTCACCAGTAGGCACAAAGGCGTAGAGCGAATCTGCGATTGAACGCGGCAGGTTGATTGAATCGGCTACGGCCAGCAAACGTTCCCGTTCGGCTGGTCGGGTGTAATCATGAATTTCGAAGCTGACGGCTTTTCCTTGTGCCTGCAAGGTAGGAAGCAGTATCTCTTCTGTGTAAGGCCAACAGTCGGCGCAACCTGCGCTAAAAAATATATGTGTTGTCTCCTCCTGGTCAGCAGCCTGCTGGGCTGCGGCCGTATGAACCACAGCCAGCAGGACTGCTGTTGAAAGGAGGAAAATCAGGAAGATGCGTTTCATCTTGATAATAAATTAGTTGGAAAGTGTCCAGGTGAAGGTACGGCTTGGCGCATCTACATCTGTGACGGTCAATGTAAGCTGGGTGGCTTCGGCCAACACAGCCGTGCCTTCCACCACCGCCGGAAACGTGAGTACCCCAGACACATGATGTCCCCCAGGTACGGCATCCCAGAGGGTGGCTGTCACAGAACGGCCGTTATCAGTCGTCAATGCAGCCAGTGTCGCCAAATCCATGCTCAAATCAACCGAGTGAGTATCCATCACCACTTCAAAGGCTAACGTTTCGGCCGCCAGACTTAGGTTTTCTGGTGTAACAGCGACGGTTACTGCCCCCTGCTCATCGACAACCGTTTCCCAAATAGTGTCTTGCGCTGGAACAGCCAATTCATCAGACAGTTCCTCGGCCGCCGCGAACACGGGCAGTTGCCCAGACGATTCCACGCCACATGCTGCCAAAAGTCCAGCCAACAATAGTCCAGCAATTAAAAACAGGTTGCGTTTCATACAGCCTCCACAGCCGACGCCACCATTTGCATCGCTTTCTGTCTTTCTTTCATTAAAATAGCTACCATATAAATGATCCCCAATACGGTTGTACCCAGCCCCACCAGCATAAAAGCAATCCGGTAATCAGCTAGGAATGTGGCCGCAGCGGTCAACCCCAGAATGGGTAAAACGTCTGTGACGTGGTGGGCGCAGCAAGCCACCATCGCTACGGTAGACATGCCACCCCCTGCCCCAGTTAACGCACCGCTGGAACCGGTATGTGTTATGGGTACAAAAAGCCTCTTTTTCAAGACGACATACAGTGCCGCCTGTACGCCAAACCCCAGGATAATGGGAATGACTATCCAGCGATCCTCCCAAAAGAGGTCAAGCGCATGTTGCGGACTTTCCGCCCAGGAAACAATGCCAAAGTAAAGCAAAGCCAATAGGCCAGAACCGGCCAGCCCTGCGCCCATTGGCCATAAAATTCGTTTGGTTAGCGTCATAGAATCATCTCCATTAAGTGCATACGGTAAGCATAAATTAACAGGGCATACGCCACGAGCGCTAAATGGCGCATCATATAAAAATGGTGACAAATGTCATTTTGGTATACGCCAAATGGCCTATGTCGCGCCAGGTATTTGGCTCTGGTTGTAAGGGCTAATTTGGGGAATAATGAAATGGTTAATTACGGTATTTACGTATGGAAATAAGATGGCAGACATATCATTGACAGTTACTTTGTTTAAGAACGAACGTGACTCAAATAACCTTGTGGGCGTACTAAAACAGGTTACGGGTGTAACGGCCGTTCACATCAACCCGATATCTTGGCAGATAGTAATTTCTTATGTGCCACAAAAAGCGGACACCTTTGCCCTGGTTACGGCCGTTCACGATGCCGGATACAGCGTCAATACTGAATCCATAACCCTGTTTGTAGGTGGCATGACCTGCGCCAGCTGCGCCTTTCATGTGGAAAGTGCCTTGTCAGATATCC
>CBDUOF010000296.1:0-7234 GCA_965368765.1 uncultured Anaerolineae bacterium
TCACCGCTGCCGTCGGTGGGCAGGGTGTAGATGGCGTCGTCCCTGGTGCCGTTGGCCGGCCACCACTGTTCTTCGGCAGCATGCAGGAACAGCTGCTGACTATCGACCGACCAGCTAACGTGGCGCAAAAGCACGTCGAAATCTCGCTGCCATAAAATTTCATCTGTTGTGCTGTCCTTAACGGTGAGGCGCCGAAAATAGACGTCATCGGCGGCATTTAGCGTGCTGAGGTAAGCAATCTGTGTGCCATCGGGCGACAGTGCCGAAATCCCTTTAGCTTGGAAAGAGCAACGGCTGGGATTTTCTAGCCGCTCATCGTCAATGGTCATTACTTCATTATCGGTTGTCCAGCACAAAGTGGGTGTGCCGCCACCAATGGATGACCAGGTTTCGCCGACGGTAGTTTCGCTACCATCAAGCAGCTTTAGGACGCGGATTTCGCCGGTACTCACACCACTGTCCTCGCCGGTGCTGGTGAAGCAGCAACTGTAGGCCAGAAAACGGCCGTCTGGCGAAAAGACCATATTCCCTAAGCCAGCAATCGGACTGTCGTGCAGCGTTTCCACTTCGCCTGTTGTCACATGAAACAGTCTGAGCTTGCTTTGGTAGGCGTAGGCCATCAGATGGCTGTGGGGTGCCCAGGCAATTTCGTCATCGGTGGCGTCTAGAGTTTGCACGGGCTGTGCGCCAGTGACATCAATTAGGTTAAGCGTGCCGAAGTCGTTGATAAAGGTGATGAAACGGCCGTCTGGCGACACAATTGGATCGCGAAAAAAGACAATATTGTCATCCAAAGGATCGTGGACAAAAAAGCCACCTGTGGTGAGCTGTTCCAGACCGCTGCCGTCTGGCTGGGCGCGCCATAAATCAGCGTCGCGGGTAAAAAAGAGCGTGGCGCCACTGGCCATAAGGCGCACCGTCTTGGGCGAGCCTGTTGATTGGTAGGAACTGACGATTTGTAGCAAGGTCTCTTTGACCTCCAGAAATTGTTCCTGGGTTCCCCGCGTACTGCCAAATTGGATGGTGGTGCCATTATTCAGCGTGAGAAAATATAATTCATTGTGCCAGGTGGCGGCTTCATCTCGCTCACGTATTTGTGTGCCTCTGGCTGTATAGGCAGCGCCGTCGATGATGACTGTTTCTGCAACGTCAACAACATCATAAGCGCCTACACCAGTCACGCCGCAAGGGCTGCTATACCGACCACCGGATTCCGCTGAAGGAAGGATCGTGATAAAGCCCACTTTATAGGTCACGCCGACACAGATATTTTCCGGATAAACTGTTTCCAACTGACGCAAATATTCGCTTCCCGTCATTCCTTTCGGTAATTCTTCAGATGGGAAGCCGCTAACGCCAGTTCCGCCAATGGTTGCTTCGGGTGGATAGCTGAGGAGGTAGCTAAAAAAGTCATTGTGGTAGGCGAGCCAGCCAGCAATGGTTTCTGACGTGGGAATAGGTGTGGGGGAAGGAACGGCCGTTGGGATGGATGTGGGGTTGGGAACGGCCGTTTCTGTGGCAGCGATGATTGGAATTGGGGTAGGCGGGGGTGGTGGAACGGCCGTATTCGTTTCCGTCGCCACAATGGGGCGGGTCACCTGAACGACTTCAACATCAGGCGTGCAGGCAGCCAGCAGCCAAAATAGAATGAACCACAGCAAATTATTCTTAATATTTTTCATCGCAAATTCTTCCTTTTTATTCGTTATCGAGCAGCTGTACAGAATCAAGAATTTGCTCAAACAGCCGTACATATTGTTCTTGTGCCTCAAAGGGATTTTCCGGGCGATAGGGCGTAAGTGCCAGAGAGACAAAGCGGCCTTCGGTGGCAAAAAAGACAGTTAACGCGCCTTCGGCTGAAGGCATGTGGGTGGTGCGGTGAATTGTGTAATGGCCAATGGTTTCCGTGGTGTAGCTGAAGATTTGACGCAGTTCGTCGGACAAATTGCTGGCAACCACTTCTTCCAGCGGCAAACCATCTGGATTTTTAAATTCAGAGGCGTAAATGAAATAAACTAACTGTTGCGGACTGTCGCCCAGCGCGTACCGTTCTGGGGAAGTGAGGTATAAGATGCCATCTCGTTCAGCCACGTCCCAGTTGTTGGGCAGTTGATATGAAATACTCAACGCCTCGGATTGGTAAGGGACCCAAGTTGGTGCGGTGTCGCCAGGTTCGGCATTGGGCAGCGCCTCAATGATGATTGGCTCAGTGAGGGGAAGCATCAATTCAAAGCAGATAGCGCCACGCTGGTGAATGATTTGGCCGCTCCAGCTATCAATGTCGTTATCGCCCAGGTACAGTTTTTCCTGCTGGCGACCGCTTGGCCCCACAGGGTTCGCCAAGGTTAACTCTAGCTCGCTGCCGTGGTTTGGCGAACGGCCGTTTAGCAAAAAAATCAGCCTGTCTTCTGGTAGCAAACCCTCGATATCTAGCAAAATGGACCGATCTTCTTCCGCCAGGCTAATGGTCAGGCGCATCCCCGCTGGCAGCGGGGTGCAAGGGGCGGGCGTGGCAGTTGGCTCAGCCGTGCCTACGACTCTGGTCACTTCAACAAGGTTGGCTTCAGCTGTAGGCGTAGGCAATACGGCCGTTGCCACAGGCCCTGCCAAGCTGGGCGGTGGCGTATGGCTAAGCGGGCTGCATGCTGAGACCCCTAAGAAAATTAAAAAACTCAAAAGCTTTTTACCAGACTTCATATCCTTTTCCTTCGTTTTACACTTGAAAAAGCTCCAATGCGGCCAGTGAGATGGCCGCAGCATATAAAACGCTCAGGCTTTTATTGTAGCAGTTGGTCGGGCCCGACTTTGGCTGTTTGGCAAATGATTAGTCTACGATAGGGGTATTGCTTGGCGGTTGCCTGGCGTGCGAACGGCCGTGTATTGTTTAGCGAAGGCGATCCAATATGCCTTGGGCAACATATCGCGCCACCGCGATTTCCTCCGTCGTGAGGGTCATGCCGTTGGTGCCAGAAAATAGCAGGCGATCTGGATCATCAGGAACATGGTGCAAGCCCAGGATATGGCCGATCTCATGGGAGGTGACTCGCTCATCGTGGACTGAGGGTGTGTCCATCACAAAAAAAACGCGCGTGCCGGAAAGGGTAATACCGTTAGGGCCACCAATGCGTTGGCTGTAAAAGCCGTTCAACAGCGACGGGTCTGGAATATCGAATTCGTTGCCCAAACTGTTGAAAAAAGTCTGGAAGTTTCCGGATAGCACGTCTTGTAACGGTGCACTGGGGAGTTCTAACCGCGCAATGGTTTGTATCTCAAATACGATATGCGCCTGTGCCCAAATTTCATTGACGCGTTGGTAGACGGCCGTTAGCCCATCCACCGTTCTTTGGCTGTTTTGCGCTCCGGCAACATCATCCAGAATGTAGACGGAGATGGGTAGGGTGATGGTTGGCAGCGGGTCGGAAACGGCCGTTTCTTCTGTCTGCTCGATGGTTGGCAGGGCTGTGGGATTTGTCAAAAGGGGCGTGCTGTTATCCGTAAGATTATTGGGAGGAACGGCCGTCCTGGGGCTCTTTTCAGGGACGGAGCAAGCCGCCAGCATGGCGGCAAAAAGAAAAAGAATGGAGAGGAATGGACGTTGAGGCATGGACACCGCTCACTGGTAGTTGGACGTTGGCCATCGCTTGTAATTCCTCGTACGGGGTGGCGAGATGGCAGCATTGCCAGTGGGTACGTGACCAGATTCTGAAAATGATCAGTTGTGCCTATTTTCTGGCGCTACATTTGGAAAACGCCGCGCTGGTACGGGACAACCTTAAAACTAAAGTCAGAGACATATTGGTCCAGTTGGTTATTCAAGTTGAGCCACATTTCATTGGCCAGCAGCTCATCAACTGTTTGGCGGTCGCGACAGACAAAACCAACCAACCGATTTGGCGCGTCACCATAGGCTGTGTGCCACACTTCGCTAACCTGAAAGCCCAACATTTGCATCGCAGGGATATAGCGCTGCATCATAAATTGTTGGTACGTCTGCAAAGTCGTGTCGTCAATTTCAAAACTTAGTAATAATTTTAATCCCGATGGCTTTTCTTCCATGTTTGACCTTCCTCACGATTGTCTAAAGCGTTCGTAACTTTATCCGCTCTCTCCCATCTTAGCCAAAGGAATGGTAAAAGTAAATGTACTGCCTACGCCCGATTCGCTTTCAAAGCTGATTTCACCACCTTGTGCCTCTACCATGCGGCGAACAATGGAAAGTCCCAACCCCCACCCAGGCTGCTCCCGTACTGCTTTGTCTTCTGCCCGGAAGAATTGGGTAAACAATTTTTCCTGGTCTTCTTCAGAAATGCCCACCCCATTATCCTGCACGCTGACAATGGCAGAACGGCCGTTTGGCCGCGCCCGTACCACAATTTCACCCCCCTCAGGTGTGTACTTGTGGGCATTGCTCATCAGGTTAGACATCACCTGGGCGATGCGCGTCGAATCAGCATAAATCAGCGGCAGCTCGTCTTCAATTTCAATATGCAGCGTCTGTTTACGCGTATGAATACGCTCCCGCAAGCTGTCTGCCACATCTGCCACTGCTTCGCGTAAATCAAACGGTTTTAAGTCAAACTTCATACGGCCGCTTTCAATATGATTAATGTCGGACAAATCGCTAATCAGCGAAGTCATGCGGGTAAGATTGCGCCGGATGACCTCTAAAAACTGCTTCTGCTGGTCACTGAGCGGGCCAGCCAGCCCTGCGTTCATCAAATCGGTATACCCTTTAATCGACGTCATTGGGACGCGAAGCTCATGTGCCACCAATGAAATGAAGTCGCTCTTGGCCTTGTTGGCAGCATGAATGGCTTCATAAAGCTGGGCATTCTTAATGGCAACCGCAGCCCGATCGGACAGTCGTTCGACAAAAGCAATATCTTCGCGGTTAATTTCAATATTATGCTGAGTCTCCAGCGTAATCAGACCGGTAATGACGCCATCTTGCTGGATAGGTACGGCTAGCTGCACGCTGGCAGGCGTCCCGTCTACGGACTCCGACTCAGAGACATCGCGGGACAGGATAGAATGTCCTTCCTTCAGGATTTGGCGTACGATGGGGTGGTCTAACGAGACCAAGCGGGCTTCGCTGTGTTCTTCTTCACCTCGGAAAACCATCAGGCGCAAGATTTGCTTGCCTTCTAATTCGTCTGCCTCGGCATCGTCGCTGGTTACTTCTTCAAAGAGACCAATCGACCCCCCGGCAGCATTGGTTAGGGCAATGGCCCAATTGAGCGAGAGGCTGAGTACCTGGTTCAATTCCAGAGAGCGGTTTAGCTGCTGGTCAATTCGCTGGAAGAGAGAGAGCTCTTCCACACGGCGCGCCAATGCCTGATCGGTTTGGGTGAAGAGACGGGCATTTTCAATGGCAATGGCGGCCTGATTGGCAAAGGTTACAAGCAGACCGAGATCGTCTTTATCAAAGACGCCGCTAAAGAGACGGTTGTCTACGTAAACAGCGCCCAGCGTTTGCCCACGTACGCGCAGTGGGGCGCACATGATGGATCGCAACTGATAGCCAACCACGCTTTCCCGACCAGAAAACCGCTTGTCTTCCTGTGCATTGCTAGACAAAATACCTTCGCCAATATTGATGGCTCGTTCAATGACGGTGTGGCTAATGTTGATTGCATCGGATTCGATGGTTTCTTGATCAAAATTGCGGGCGGCGCGCGTTTGCAGCGTGCCATTTTCGGCATTGTACATCATGAGGAAGCCGCGTTCTGCACCGGTGAGCTGGATGATGGAATCCATTACCTGGTTCAGCACTTCGCCTAGGTCCAATGTCTTGCCCAGCTGGGAACTTACTTCGTATAGTGCTGCTAGCCGGGCTTCTTGGCGTTCGATAAGTTGATTGGTCATGGGTATTCCCTGATTATTTGTATCGATTCAGGCGCACGATTTCTGGGATTCTGAAACAGATGTCATGGAGGTTGAGAAATGTGCATTTTGGTAAAAGTCTGAATGGGCATGCTCGATCAGTCTGTTTGGTTGATCTGGCATGCCAGCTTTCAAGGCCCAAAATGGGCAAGCCCATTGTAATCAATTCTAAAGCGTGGCAACGCATAAATTGCGTGAAAAAATAGGCAGTGACGGGTGACAAAATGGTGGTTTTACGGCCGTCTCCCGGCCTATTAAAAAATGGAGAATCACTCAAAGCGGACAAGGAATAAGCTCGGCCTCTCCTCGATTAACCAGTTAGCATCGTATTCGGCTTTGCTTTGCAGAATTCTCTGTCATTCACTACACTGAGCATAATGAAAACGATGTCTCAGCAAAAATTTCTGCAAACCCTGCCTGATCGGATGATTCCGCTGCTGCCGACGAGGCTGCAAACCATTCAGGTGCGTCAGCCTTGGCGCTGGCTTGTGCAGTTCCATTTCGGCGAGGCAAGGCTGCACTACGAACTGTCGCGCGTGGCGCGGCGGGATGCCTGGGAAGTGGGCTTTCACTTTGAATCTGGCGATAGGCAGCTCAACCGCTTTTTGCTACAGGGTTTTCGTCGCCACTTGTTTGAGATCAAAGACGTGCTCGGCGAACAGTTTGAGGCGGAGATGTGGGATAAAGGCTGGAGTAAGATTTACGAAGTGATTCCGGTTGAACCGTATACCGAGGCACACCAGATGGAAATCAGCCGTCGGCTAGCCGAAGTCATTTCTTGCCTGCACCCCATCTTTGTGGATTTGCGCAGCCAGGCAGCACAAATTAAGCGCTGAATCTGGTGAAAAGTGGTTCAAGTCACGTGCCCTGTATACCCTTTGCTTTTTGCTCTAGCACCCCCAATTCTGCTTCGCTCAAAAAGCCCGCTGAAGCCCCATCACTGCCGATTTTGTAGGAGGCAAACAGGATTGCTTTTTGCAGGGCCGTGTAGGGGTTTTGGCTGGCGCGGTAAAAATGGTTGAACGCAGAAAAGAGGGCATCCCCTGCGCCAATAGTGTTGACAACGGGACGGGTTTTGACGGCTGGGAGCCGTTCACAAAAGCTGTCGGCTTTGACGGCTAGAAGCGCCCCTTTTTCGCCTAATCCAATCACAACAATCTCCGTACCAAACCTGTTTTGCACCGCTTTGGCCCACTGCTCGGGCGGTTGGGGAAGCCGTTCAGCACTCATAAAGAGGATAGTGGCTGCGGCCATGTAGTCGCGGTTGTAGTCGTCGTCTAGCGTGGCATTGGTGTGCACGTCGCAAGCGATGGGGATGTCGGCTGCTTTGGCCTGGGCCAGAAACGGCCGT
>CBDUOF010000297.1:0-7226 GCA_965368765.1 uncultured Anaerolineae bacterium
AGTTGGCTGCTTACGGTGGACATGCGCGCGCAGTATTTGGCGAGTCAGGGTTATCTTGTCTTCAAGCTGGATAATCAGGGGAGTGCGCGACGGGGGCTAGGGTTTGAAGCGCCACTCAAGCACAATATGGGGGATGTTGAAGTGGCAGATCAGGTAGATGGCGTACGTTGGCTGGTGAATCAGGGCCTTACCGATGCAGCGCGGGTGGGCATTTATGGATGGAGCTACGGCGGTTACATGGCATCCATGAGTTTGGCTCGAGCCGCTGATACCTTCCAGGTGGCTGTAGCAGGTGCCCCCGTTACACACTGGGATGGTTACGACACTTGCTATACAGAGCGGTATATGGGTCTACCGCAAGCGAATCCAACTGGATACGCGATCAGCAATGTCATGCACCACGTCGATAAAATTGAAGGCAAGCTGCTTCTTGTGCATGGCCTGATAGATGAAAATGTTCATTTCCGTCATACCGCTCGGCTAATCAATGGCCTGATTGCGGCTGGCAAGTCGTATGAGCTACTGTTGTTCCCGGATGAGCGACACATGCCGCGAAAGGCAGACGGCCGTCTCTATATGGAGCAGCAAATTTACGATTTTTTTGCCCGACACTTATAAGGTGGGGCCTATTTTTTGAGCAATAGATTGATGACGCCCATGTTGCCCATGAGCTGCTCGGTGAGGTTGTGTACCTTTTCTGGCTGATTCGTGAGAGGGGTTAAACGGCCGTCCGCTTCAATGGCCTGCATTTGTGAAAACCCCAATGCTTGAACTTCGCTTAGCGCCGCCACCGGATCATGCCCGAATGCTTTTAGCGCCTGGGGATTGTATTCCATAACCAACAATAAATTGGGCGAGTTATTGATGGTGCGGCGCATCCCACGCAATGCGCCAATTTCGGCTCCTTCGATGTCCATTTTAACCAAATCAACCTGGCTGATTCCTTGCGCTGCCAGAAAATCATCCACGGGCGTGGTGCGCACGGTGAATGTCTGGGCAGAAAAAGGCTGGCCAATTCTGGGAGCAATGTCATTGTCGTGGGTTTGGGCTTTTTGCAGCGCAACCATCGATTCATCGTAATGGAGGGAGCCACTGGCCGACATCATGAGGTAGTCGTGCAATTCGGCCGTTCCTTCCTGTTCGGAGAGGGCTAATTGAACGGCCGTTACCTGGGGCATCTGCCGTACGTTGCGTTGCAAGGTGGCAAAGGTGCGCGGATGTGGTTCAAAGGCGAAGATACGGCCGTTTGGACCCAGCACCCTGGCATACCGGCTGGCATAATAGCCAACATGAGCCCCAATGTCCAACATAGTCATGCCCGGTGCGGCCAGCCTGTCCAGCTGGGTCAGCGTTTCGATTTCGTGCCGTTGGGTGAGCAGCTCCAGCCGAAACCAAAACGGATCATCTGGCATGGTGCGAAAGCCCGTCGTTCTTTCAAGAACTGGAATTACTCCGTGGGTCATCAGCCAGTGGGTTGCCACATGGGCAGAGCGAAACCGTTTAATGGTTTTGCGATAAAGTTGAAGACTAAAATCTGTCAGACTCATACCCCACTTTTACCAGAAAACGGTTCTCCAAGCGAATTTTGTTAGGAAGATTAGCGGCGCCTAGCGAACTACTGGACAAAGATATTAAAAGAGAGGATAATGCCATCTAATATTTCAATTCCATGCGTGCCAGACTTCTGCGTTACAAAGTGGAAATAGTTTACGGAAACTGCGGAAAAGAATTTGTTTCGATCAAGAAGTCTTAAGCGGTTTCGTTCAGGAGAACAATATTTTGTCCAAGAAAATTTATGTAGGTAACTTATCATTTCAGGCGACAGAAAGCGATGTCCGCGATATGTTTGAGCCACATGGTACCATAGAATCGATAGCAATGATTAATGATCGGGACACTGGCCGTTTCCGGGGCTTTTGCTTTGTAGAAATGCCAGATGCCGATGCCATGTCCGCTATTGAAGCGCTCGATGGTGTTGATCATGAAGGGCGTGCGCTACGCGTTAACGAAGCCCGTCCTCGCGAGGATCGTGGCGGTGGCGGTGGCGGTCGTGGTGGCAACCGGGGTGGTGGCGGCAATCGTGGCGGTGGGAACCGTGGCGGTGGTGGTCGCGACAACTACGGTGGTGGCAACCGCGGTTGGGGATAATCTCAACCAGATAAGTGGGATTTTGTTCAATTACGTCCCCATTTAGTTAAACGTCCAGAAATGGCCAGGCTTTTTTTAGTCTGGTCATTTTTTTTGCCAGGCGTTGCTTTCTATAATAATGGCCAGGTTCCTTATGTCATTTAGGGAGCGTTTCCTGATAGATTTTTAGTAGTTTAAGGGCTGCGGCGGTGGGAGGGACGATACCGTTGCGTACGGCCGTTTCCACTTCAGGTAATGCTTGCTGCACCGCTGGCTGTTCATAAAAGTTTCGTCGCAGCTGCTCTTCGATGATTGTGTGCAGCCAGGCTTGCATTTGTGCTTCTCGTCGCGCCTGGAGCACGCCGGATGCGGCCGTTTGCTCCTGAAATGATTCAATCACTGACCAAATCTTATCAATGCCAGAGCCGTCCAGCGCCGAGCCAGTGTATGCCCGGGGCCGCCATCCTTCTGTAGCAGAAGTGAGGTAATGTAGTGCGCGGTTATATTCAGCGCGAGCCGATTCGGCCCGAACTTTGTTGTCGCCATCAGCTTTGTTAATAAGAATGGCGTCGGCAATTTCCACCACCCCTTTTTTGATTCCTTGCAGCTCATCTCCTGCCCCCGGCACCAACAGCAACAGGAAAAAATCGACCATTGAGCGCACGGTGATTTCGCTTTGCCCGGTGCCAACCGTTTCTACCAGAATCACTTCGTAACCTGCAGCCTCACAAATCAAAATCGATTCGCGGGTTTTGCGAGCGACACCGCCCAACATGCCACCTGTGGGAGACGGCCGTACAAAAGCATTCTCTTCCCGCGTCAGCATTTCCATGCGTGTTTTGTCGCCTAAAATGGAGCCTTTTGTTATCGAACTGGTCGGATCAACCGCCAGCACGGCCACTTTGTGACCAGCTTTCACCAGTTTCAGCCCCAATGTTTCAATCAACGTGGATTTACCGGCACCTGGAACGCCCGTAATGCCGACTCGAATAGCGTTGCCCGTATAGGGCAGCAGCTGTTGCAGCACAGATTGAGCCAGGTCAAAGTGTCGCTGCGCGTTGCTTTCTGCCAGCGTAATGGCGCGCGCCAGCAAAACCCGGTCACCGGCCAGTACACCCTGGACATAATCGTCTTTGGTGAGGTTCATCATGGGCGTATGGTAGCGGAAACGGCCGTTCCTGCATAGCGTTTTGCGCCATTTTCTCCAAGCTATACAATCGGTCACTAACAACGGGCGGGTTCCGCCTGTCACGTACAATTCTTATAAATCGTTTACAAACTCAAGAGGTCATCATGCGCCCCAGCCTGAATGTTGTTTCAGCGCAGCTCATTGCCCAGATTCTAGACGAAGCCAAGCGGATTTTGAGTGAAATTGGCATTGAAGTGCGTGGCAGAGCGTTGCGCCAGCGATTGCTGGATTATGGCTTGAAGCTCGACGCTGCTGGCGAGCGCGTCCTCTTTCCAGCTGATGTGGTTGCGTGGGCCATTGAAGCCGCGCCCTCTTCATTTACCTTGTATGACCGAGATGGGCTGCTACACGCCGAACTGGGGGGCGACAACGTGCATTTTGTCCCCGGCTCCAGCGGATTAAAGGTATTGGATCACCGAACGGGGGAGACCCGGCTGGCCAATACGGCCGATTTCGTGGAGTATGTCCGCCTCACTGATGGGCTGGAGCATATTGCCTACCTGGCCACAGCTTTCTCCACCAACGACGACATCGAGGCAAATGTGTCCGATGCCTGGCGACTTTACTTGTGCCTGACGAACTCTCGAAAGCCCGTGGTCTCCGGCGCGTTTACTGAGGATGGCGTCACGCGCATGGCGCAAATGATGGCACTTTTTCGTCACGATCAGGCTGATCTCGTGGCCCGCCCGATGTCAATTTTCACCATCACCGCCACGGGTAACTTCCGCTATAGTGAAGATTCCTGTCAGAATTTGCTGGATTGCGTCGAGTGGGGCATCCCCATTGAGATTGTCCCGGTTACGCTGATGGGGCTGATTGCTCCGGTGACGCTGGTCGGCGCCACCGTGTTCCATGCAGCCGATGTCTTGGCCGGGTTAACGATGGCTCAAATAGTGAAGCCGGGTGCGCCAGTGTTGTTTGGTGGTGCGCCAGCGGCTTTTCATATGAAGGCAGCCACCTCACCGATGGTCGCGATTGAGGCCTTGCATCTGGATGTGGCGTATACGGCCGTTGGTAAACATCTTAATCTGCCCACCCAGGCGTACATGGCCCTCAGCGACAGTAAGTTTCTCGATGCGCAAGCTGGTGCCGAGACGTTTGGCAGCGCTTTGCTGGCGGCCCTTGCCGGGGTCAATTCCGTGTCTGGGCCTGGGATGCTGGATTACGTTTTGGTCTTTAGCCTGGAAAAATTGGTGGTAGATAATGATTTATGCGGCCAGGCGCTCCACTTTATGCAGCAGATGACGCCCCAGCAAGATTTGCCTACTCTGGATTTGGTGCGCCAGCTCCTGGACGAGCAGCATCTCATCACCGCCGAACATACCTTGTCCCACTGGCCGCAATCACTTTATTTGCCAGATGGCGTGATAGATCGCCTGAATCGTGAAAATTGGCAGAAGGCTGGTTCGCAAACGCTGGCGCAGCGAGCAAAAACGGCCGTTAGCCAGCGCCTTGCCGCCTATACGCCCATCGACACAGACCCCAGCCTGATGGCTGAAATGCGTCGCCTCATCCAAACCGGCATGACGCAAGACCGACCCTGGCCCGTCATCCCCAAACAAAATAGCGGGGAATTAGAGGCTAAAGCGCCGCGTGCCCGCCGCCGCCGCTTTCGGCGGAAAAAATAACGTGCGCATGCGTTGTTGAAGTTGAAGCGCTTTACGAGAATTGCTACAAGGCCCGTCGGTTGTTGGCCGACAGGCAAACACACACTTTTTCTGTGCTACAAAATACGAGGCTATCTGTCAAAGCAATGCAGCAAAAGATTATCGGTTTTCATCAAGATGAAGTTGAAGATTGGGTTGCAGATTTGGCCTGTGGCCATACCCAACATGTGCGGCACGCGCCACCGCTCACCAATCGTCCCTGGGTGCTTTCTCGGGTTGGAAGGCACCAATTCTTGGGATTTAGGCTCAACTGCAAGCTGTGTGACGAGGAAGCAGCGAATCAATCTGCGCCGTAAGTCAATTTTATTATAATGGCCCACAACGTGTTATCATTCGGCCCATGAAAACTGCCGAAACCCAGGCCATAATTTCTCGCTGTGCCTTGATGCATGGACTTGTTGAATCAGAGTCCGCGGCAATCATTTTGCATGGCAGGGATTGCCAGATCGAAAAGGGTGGCTTCTTCTTTCAGCAGGGGCAGGACGCCACGACAATGTATATCATCTTGTCCGGGCGCGTAAAGCTTACCCAGGTCACGCAGGCAGGGGACCAGGTCATTGTTGGCTACTTTGGCGTGGGGGATGGGCTGGGCATTATTGTGGCATTGAGCGGTACGGACTATCCATTATCGGCCGAAGCAGTAACCGATTGCCGGGCTATATCCTGGCAGAGAGAGACGATAGAGCAGCTCATGCTTCTCTATCCGCGTCTGGCGATAAATGGCATGGGGATGATTGCGCAACGCTTCGTGAAGCTTCAGGAACGTTACCAGGAGATTTCGACGCAGCGTGTTGAGCAGCGCATTGCCCGTACGCTACTGCGGCTGGTGCGACAGTTTGGCAAGAAAGTAGAGTTAGGCGTTTTAATTGACATGCCGCTTTCGCGACAGGATTTAGCGGAAATGACGGGGACGAATGTTTATAACGTCAGCCGAATCCTTAGTAAATGGGAGCGCGCAGAATGGGTGTGCAGCCAGCGTCAGCGGATTATTTTATGTAAAGCACACGAATTGGTGATTCTGGCTGAGGATTTAGATTGATTGCTCCCGTTGCAATTTGGGAATTTCGTGAAGAATCAGGCACTTTTTGCTGGCGAGAGACTAAAGATAATTAGCTGAACGTGGATGGGGAGCATGATCATGGAAGAAAAAATATCGGTTACGCAGGAGCAAATTACTGAATTGACGATTGCTGACCTTTTGAGGCGTTGGCCAAAAACGGCCGTCTTGTTCCAAAAACACAACATGGCCTGCGTCGGCTGCGTGGTCGCCCCCTTCTACTCAGTTGAAGACGCTATCTCAATTTATGGGTTGAGCCGCGACGTATTTTTGGAAGAATTGATGCAGCTGATGCAAACGTAGATGATTGAAGATTAACGGCCGTTTGCGCCGCTAGCTAAACCTAAAATGCGCCTCCCTTTGCGGTAAATCCACCTTTTGTAGCGTAACCTCCAGCACAGTGTCCAGCGGGTTCGGTTCTTTTTTATAAATGGAGGTTTCACTGCCCAACGCTGGCAGAAGTACCAAATCCCGCTTCCCCCGGCGATCGACCACAATACCTTCCCCCGTCCACCCTGGCTGGCGCAGCAGGTAAACGGCCGTCCAGTGTGCATTCGACAGTCGTTCAGCGTAGCGCACGTCGCCACCAACGGCATAGGCTGCGCCAACTCGCTCCATGACGGCCTGCTCGTCCAGCATTGGCTCATCAAGAAGAAAAGCACGTAACTGCTGGTGGACAACCAAATCCAGGTAGCGGCGCAGCGGGCTGGTGGCCTGCACATATTGGTCCAGTCCCAGGCCAGCGTGTGGCCCCGGCGTATTTCCCGGCTGGCTGCCCGTCATCGTACGACGGCGAGCAAAATTGGCGGACGGTGTGGCACCCTCCACAATTTCCTCAGGGGGGTCCTGGGTAGTGAATGGGATAGGAATGTTGTGCTGTCGGGCAAATTGGGCGACAGCTTCACCAGTTAGCAACATCGCTTCGCGTACGAGATCGCGACTTTTTAAGGGTGGAAGCGGCCGAATGTCAACCTCGCCCGCTTCATTTAAGCGAATTTTCACCTCTGGCAAATCAATTTGAACAGCACCGTTGGCCACACGACGGGCTTCGTGCTTTTGAGCAATGGCTAGCAGTTCCTGAAACGGGGTTTCTTCGAGCCGTGCTTCCGCTTCATCATAGCTGAGTCGGCTGACTCGTACGACGCTGGGTACGATCTCTACCTGGGCGACCGTGCCATCGGGCAGT
>CBDUOF010000298.1:0-7195 GCA_965368765.1 uncultured Anaerolineae bacterium
AATGCCAAACTGGGGCAAATTTTCTATTTGGGGCACCGTACCCAGGGGATATTCAGCCGAAGGCGGCTCCGGTAACCGATTAAAGGTTTGCCCAGTTGTTTTGAAGGGCACTCGGTTGT
Source organism: uncultured Anaerolineae bacterium (assembly GCA_965368765.1). GTDB lineage: Bacteria > Chloroflexota > Anaerolineae > Promineifilales > Promineifilaceae > Leptofilum. Next base: position 120 of record CBDUOF010000298.1, read on the forward strand.
TTGGATCGTTGGGTGGGGCAATGCTTGGGGCAGCAACGGCCGTTCCTACAAACAGCAGAATGAGAAGCATGGCCAGCCAGTTTTGCCGCTGCCGAAAAAACAGTCGCCAACGAATCATGCCGGACGCTCCCTTTGCTCTGCTGTTTCTCGAATGCGCGGATCAGCCAGGCCTTTAAGCATGTCCAGCAGCAGCATAATGGGCAGCACCAGCATCACGCTATAAATGGCAAAACCCATGGCCAGGGCAGAATCGGGGGCTGTTGATTGCAGGCTTCTGGTTACCAATTCAGAAAGTCCTTTGTAATCAAAAATGACCTCAATGACAAAGACACCGGTAATCAGCGAAGCGGCTGATAAGGAACTGCTGGTGAGGGCAGGCAATAATACGTTGCGAAACAGATGCCGCCATACCACCTGCCGTGGCTTTAACCCCTTCGCCCGGGCTACCATCATGTAGGCCTGGCTCGATTCATTGATGACGGCGACGCGGGTAACGCGACCCAGCGTGGCCCAGTGCGCCAGACTCAGGGTAAAGACTGGCAACACCAGGTGGCGTAAGGCGTCGAGGGTAACTTCGGGACGGCCGTTTAGCAATCCATCGATCGTAAGAAACCCGGTGAAGAAACGAAAAGAGCTGGTAGACGCCCGCAGCGTGAGCTCAATAAGCCCGGTACGGCTCGGGGGGAACCAACCCAGCCCGACATAAAAAATGGAAAGAAGAAACAGCCCCAGGATGAACGGCGGAATGGAAGTTGCCAGAAAAGCAGCGGTACGAAAGCCATTATCGCGCCGCCCGCCGGGCCGCCACCCGGCCAGCACGCCGCTCATAATGCCCAGGGGAATGAGCAGCAGCAGCGCATAAAACGTAAGTTCGAGCGTTACGGCCGTTCGTCGCTGCAGCAACGCCAGAACGGGTGCGTTAAATACGGGGCTGTATCCCCAATCGCCACGGAGCAAGCTACCGGCCCAGCGGCCGTATTGCTGTAGGAACGGATCATCCAGACCTTTCTCCGCAATAATGGTATTGATAACGTTATCGAGCTTCTCCTGAGTCATGATCCGAGGCATATTGGGCGGCAGATAAAGTTGCGCCCGTTCTTCGGCTGGCGCCAGCATGAAGAAACTGTAGAGCACCATGGTCACCACCAGCAGCGTGACTGGAATGATAAGCAGACGGCGCAGGATAAACGTAAGGATAGAAAGGTTGGTTTTCATTTTAGGTTGCACATGTGGTAAAGCGTATCCGGGTAATTAATAATCCCGTCTCACGACGTAAGTCGCTTTACGTTGGCAATTCTTCACAGGACATCAGCGAAATGTCTTCAGATCCTTCTAACTGACAGCTTATGGTGAAGCCGCTCTCAGCATTGCTCGCTTGCATGAAAACAAAACGGCCGTGTTGACCAACGCGCTGCCACATTGGATTGTCACCTAACTGGCTGGCACGCATTTGCAGCCATTCCTCCCAGATTGGGTCAGCAGTTACTTCACAGCGTCGACACGTATCCGCCGGAATTTGGCCAAGCAGCAGATGATTAAGCCCGTCGGTGAAGGGGATAGCAGCATCAAAGCAGAAGCTCAAATAGGTTGCGTGCTGCTGATCGATATTAACGTTGCAGTTTATCCAGGCGCCGCTGTCAAAATGGGCCGTCACCACGGCACTGCTCCAGCTGTTCGTTACCTCATTGATTTCCAAAGTATATGGCCCGGCAAGCTGATCGGCCACGCTGGCCAGGGCATTGTAGTTGAAGCCTGTATCGCGAGAAAGCTGGAACAGGTCACCCTCAAAGTTGCGCACGCGCTCAATGGCTTGATCCGTGATGACCAGTGCATCACGTGGGGCGCTGGTAGAGAGGTCGGGAAAAAGCGCCCCGATGCCCCCGGCCAACAGGGCGGGAATCAGCAAAATCAGGCTTGTTTGCAGGTTGAGGCGACGGCCGTTTACCAACTCTTGATGCGCCCGGACCAGATTGAAATTTTGCAGCACCGCCATGAGCGTCAGCAGGATGATCAGTAAAAATCCGGCAATCACATAATACCACCAGAGCAGGTGGTCGGGAGCAGGCGTGATAGGCAACTTCGCAAAACGGCCGTCCAGTAGCCAAATAGCCCAATTTTGCCCAAACGGTGGCAGACTGCCCAAGGCATGGCAAATGAGAACGGCCGTTACTAGCCAACTTAGCACGACCAGAACGGTATAGCGCAGGTGGCCGGTAAGCCAACCCGTGAGCCCGCACAGCAAGATGACCGCCGTGCTGCTGACAATCGCACCGCCGTAGGGAAACCAAAGCGGCAGCCGTGCCAAGACAAATAATTTTGGTACCCAAAATCCCGCGGCAATCGCCATGCCAATGAGCAAACCATAAACCAGACTCAGGCGGTGGAAACTCGACAATGTTTCGTAATCATGCGTATAAGGCATGTCGAGTGAATTTCTCGTCAGTCGTGAATCTACTGATTCTGTTTGAGCCATAGACTGCCTCCAACTATAAAAAGTATCAAAAGTCCGCCACCGATGAGCCATAAAGAGGCGTTGGATGTTGTGCTAGCGGGTGGCACCAGGGCTGAGGTTGGCGCGGCAGCCGACAGGGTCGCTTCTGGGGTACTGCGGACGGGGGGCTGGTCGGAAACGGCCGTTAAGCTTGCGCTATCCAGCCCATCATGCGCTTCTGCCAAAAAAACCGCGACGGCTAAATATTCCTCATCGGACAACGTAGCCGGCGCCTGAAATGGCATGGCGGCGCGTATGTAATGATAGACATCGGTTGCCGTGTTGAATTTGCCCAAACTACTATCCCCAATAACGGCTGGCACTTGCTTTGGTAACGTAAAGCCTTCCTCATACGGCCGTTCCCCATGGCAGCCCGAATTCCAGCAATATTGATCTTCTTCCGGGTACTGCGCCCGCCAGTCATCGTCTGGCGCATCGCTCAGCCCCTGACCCTGATCACCATGGCAGGGTTGGCAGTGCAGCCAAAAGAGCTGCGCGCCTTCATCAGCTTGCGTAGGCGCGGCGACGGTGGGCGGGGCAGCCAAACGGTCTGGCGTGGGCATCGGGGTGGCAGCTTGGGCGCTAAGCGGGCTGGCAGTGAACAAAAAGAGAGCCATAAAAAAAACGGCCGTACCGCCCACAAAAAATAAGCTTATCCGCCAATTTACAAACTGCCCCATCAATCCCAAATGCTCCCAAATTAAAAATGAGCGAGCCACTTACGCGACCCGCTCACCCAATTACTCAATGACTAATGACTCAACTACCCTTTCCGCAGCTTCGGATCTAAAATGTCACGCAGCGCATCCCCGATAAGGTTCCAACCCAGCCCGTACAGCAGCAAGGCCAAACCAGGGTACAACACGATGTACCAATGCTTGTCGAGCGTTAAAATCCAGTCGCGGGCAAAGCTGACAATTTGGCCCCAATCGGCATAGCCAGGCTCCACACCCACACCCAGAAAGCTCAACGCCGCAAAATTGAGCACAATCGCCCCCATATCCAGCGAGAGGAAAACCAGCGTTGGGAAGATGGCGTTGGGCAGCACATGCTTCAAAATAATGTGGGTATCTTTTGCTCCGCTGGCGCGGGCAGCCAGGACATAATCCCGCTCTTTGTTCGACAAGATATCACCGCGCAGCAAACGTGCATACCCCATCCAGCCAAACACAATAAGCGCAATCATAGCGGGCCACAAGCTTTGCCCAAAAATAGGTACCAGAATCGAGGAAAGAACGAGAACGGCTACCAAACCGGGAAACACGATGAAAACTTCAACCACGCGCATCATAATTTCATCGACCCAGCCGCCATAGAAGCCCGCAATAGAGCCAACCAAAATACCAAACAACGCGGAAATCGCGACAACGGCCGTTCCTGCCAGCAGCGCCGTCCGTGCCCCCCATACAATGCCATACCAAATGTCGTACTGGCCACTGGTCGTGCCCATCAGGTGGACCCACTCCTCATTGCCGGTAAGCAAAGTGTACCAACCAGGCACCGTAGCCGGTATGTTTAGCGTCCACTCCGTACCCGGTGGCAGAGGCTCTGGTTTAAACCCGTCTCGTGGAATTTTATAGGGATCCCAGTTTTCAGTGGGAGCCGGGGCCAGCACAGGTGCAAAAAGAGCGGTCAAAATAAACACCGTCACAATAATGAGCCCAGTGACCGACAGCGGATTTGTTAAAACACCTTTGATGAGCCGATACCATTCCGGTCCAACCAACCGCTCAAAGCGATTTTGTTCATCTAAGGCTTTTTGATTAAGGTCTAATCCGGCTACTACATCAGTTGTTGTCATCAGATTTCCTCAGTTTAACCATACAATTTCCTGGCTTCATATTCCGACATCAGGAAATTTCAAGTCTAAGGGTTTGCTTCCTTATCGAAAGTTTTTGTGAACGAACCCTAAGCTACGACTAAATCATTGATTAAGACAGGCGGATACGTGGATCAATGACCACATACATAATGTCTACGATTAGATATGCAAAAATAAATAGAATCCCATTAAACAAAGCGAAGCCAAGCATCGTTAATACATCTAGCTGCGTGGCCGCCGCCGCCGCCATCTGCCCCAGCCCAGGATAATTAAAAATTACCTCTGTTACAACCACACCATTCATTAACCCTGCCAGCGTACCGCCCACAATCGTAATGACCGGGATCAAAGCATTGCGCCGAATGTGCCGGTTGACAACGGTTGATTCATACAGACCTTTGGCGCGTGCCGTGCGCACATAATCTTGTCGCATCTCTTCCAGCATAGAAGAGCGCGTCACGCGCAGCAGCAATGCCCACTGCACCACCGCCAGCGTTGTCACCGGCAGCACCAAATGACGGACTGCATCGACAAAGACATCAAAGCGTAAATTCAGCAAGCTGTCTATCGTCATCATCCCTGTGTACTGCGTAAATCCTGGACGGCCAACCAGTAGCGTGAATTCAGTTGAAAGCCTCCCCGTTTGGAACCAATCCAATCGGGCATAAAATACAAGCAAAAGAAGTAAGGCAAAAACAAACGTAGGAAATGACCAGCCAATGGTGGCAAATACCCGCACAACCTGGTCAAAAAGCTTATTGTGGTTAAGAGCAGCCTTCATCCCCATCCAGATGCCCCCAACAATAATGGGAAGCATCGCCCACAAAGCAAGCTCTAGCGTAGCGGGGAAGCGACGCTTAATCATGTCAGAAACCGGTTCGCGTCCGGTACGTGAAAACCCTAGGTCTCCCCGCAGCACTCCCCCAACACGCTCCCCGGTCTGATTGTCTACATAACCCGTCATCCAGGTCCAATATTGCACATGAATCGGCTGGTCCAATCCGTAGCGCCGAATGATTGCATCCACCTGCGATTCGGTTTTGGGGATATCTCGAACATACAGCGCTGACCTTTCTACAGGCCCCAAGATTTGCAGCATGCTGAAAATCAGGATGGTAACGCCAAACATGATGAGGGGAATGATCAATAAACGACGAATGATGTATGCGGTCATAAGAGCCTCTCGTTTGTAAAAAAGTAATTGATTTTGACCCTGCTATTAAAACAACTCCGCTATTGACCTAGTCCAATCCGCAGCAGACTTGCTTTAATGGGTGAAGAATAGTAGGAGCGATTCTGGAACCGCTCCTACTATTTGCGTTCAGAAAATGGGTTAACGGCCGTTCAGACCATTAACCCACTTTCGTTAAACGTTATTCACTAGCCAAACTGAGGGCGTAGTAGTATGTACCAGAAGTGATTGGGTTGTAGTACCAATCTTGCACCCAGCGCTGCTCATAGCGAGCGGCCGTTGCTTGTGCCAGGGTTACCTGAATGGCCAGGTCATGATGCAGCTGCTGCAGCTCGAAGTAAATCTGCTCGCGTTCTGCAGGGTCTGAAGACGCAACACCAGCATTTACCAATGCGCCGAATTGATCCAGGATCTCCTGCGGCATATTGGCCCGACCAGCATAGGTGCCAACCGTGAACGGCTGTACCCAGTTGTGCGGATCATGGATATCCTCTAACCAACCACTGGCCAGCATGGGAACCTGTGCCGCCCGGAAGGAGCGCAGGAATGTAGGCCAAGGCAAGCCAACCGTTTCAACCTGGTAAAGCGGGTTGATGCTGGCCAAATTGGACTGCAGGATTTCGCCAACGGTTTGGCGGCTGACGTTACCAGTGTTGTAGGCAATCTGGAAGCGGAAGCCAACTTCTGGCAATACACCACCCCAAGCTTGTTCCAGCTCAGCGGCACATTGGTCCAGGTCGGTTTCGTACATTTCGCCATCTGGGTTGTAGCCCAGCATGTCCAGAATGATCGGTCCATTGTTACGAACGCCTTCACCATTCAATGCGGATTCGATATAAGTATCATAGTCGAAGCAGTAGTTCATGGCGCGACGCACGTTGATGTCGCTGAAGAAGTTCGGCGGAATACCATTGCCATCCAGCTCACCACTACCAATGTAAGGTGAATCAGGGCCGGTATCAAAGGTCATAAAGACATCGGTACGGGAAACGCTGGGCAGGCCGCCCCATTTCCGCAGGGTTCCGTTCGGATTGTCAGGATTTGGTTCACATTCACCAGTCTGGTAATCACAAAACTCACCAACAAATTCATCAACTTGGGTACGGTTACCAATCGGTACCGCTACCGTTGCTGCGTCGCCAGCCTGCAAAGCAGCAAAGCGCGTTCCCCATTCATCTACCAGACGATTGACAACAGTTGTGATTGCCGGTTGACCAGAAGGACCACCTTCCCAAACGGGTTGGTCGTCGCCACGCCAGTAATTTTCGTTAGCAACCAAAACATAGCCCTCACCAGGTGTCCAGCTTTCCAAGATGTAGGGACCGGTACCATTCATAATGGCTGTTAATTCGGAATTCTCTGAACCAGGAGCATAATGGTTCTGCCAGGTGTCACAACTGCCATCCCAGGCACCATTATCAATAGCCCATTCCATGTCCAGAATAGAGCCCCAGGCGGGTGCGATACTAGCCAGGAAAGGACCCCAAGGCAGAGCCAGGTTAAAGGTTACAGTCCCTGCAGCGTCATCAGCGACAACGGCAGCCTGCACCTTCTCACAAACGGCAACCAAT
>CBDUOF010000299.1:0-7178 GCA_965368765.1 uncultured Anaerolineae bacterium
ATTGGCAACGAGCCCTTCAGGATCGCCAGCATAGTCGCCACCGGAGATTTCTTCGGTGATATCGTAAGTTACGTTGTAGCCCAAGATCGGTTCCAACAGCAGCCATTGGGCACTGTTAGGATCAGATTGGAGCAAACCACGCTGGAAGGAGTACGCAACGTCATGCGCTTCAAGCGTCCCACCCTCATGGAAGCTTACGCCTTCACGAATGTTGAAAGTGTAGGTCAGACCATCTTCAGAAATAAGTCCATTCTCCAAAGAAGGCACCTCAACAGCCAGGGCAGGAACAAAAGTCGTTGGATCAGACCCATTGTAGGTGATCAACGGTTCCATGACGTTCAAAGCCAGCGTACCGCTCGCTGTGTCATAGATTAAGGCGGGATCCATCGTATCAATATCGCCAAAGGTAATATTGGTATAGGTCGTCGGATCCGGCGCACCTGAAGCCATGGCCTCTTCGTCACCACCGGCATCAACCGTTTCGATGATAGTTTCTGTTACAACACGGGTAACTTCTACTTCTACCGTTTCGCCCTCAACTTCTTGGGTAACGGTTTCGGTAATAACCCGGGTAACTTCCACGGGTACTTCAACTGTTTGGGGGGAACAAGCGGCCAAAACCACGGCAAAAATTGCCATGAGCGCCACGAGTAACCCGATTCGTTTTTTTGTGTTCATTGTTTGAGTATTCCTCCTCAGAATATCACAATTGTTAATATTTTTTTCGATGTCCATCAGAATTTTTCTATATGAAAACCTCCTTTAAACAAAATAGCCATTTGTAAACGTTTGTTTGCGGCAATGGACTCTGAGCAGATTCCACTGATGCCTATAAAAACTTCTCGGCATGATGGCAAGCCACCATATGTTCGTGTTTTGAACTACCCAACGGCCGAAAAACGGGGTCCTCTTGATGGCAAATGTCGGTAGCATGAATGCAGCGCGGGTGAAAGCGACAGCCAGGCGGTGGATTATCCGGGCTGGGGACGTCGCCCTCCAAAATAATGCGCTGCCGCTTTTCTTCCTTATCAGGATCAGGTAGGGGAATGGCAGAAAGCAATGCCTGCGTGTAGGGATGCAGCGGTTGATCGTATAGGTCGTTGCGGTCGCCCAGTTCCACAATTCTGCCCAAATACATCACTGCGACCCGATCGCTGATATACCGTACCATCGATAAATCATGGGCAATAAAGAGGTAGGTCAGGCCCAGCTCCTGCTTCAAATCTTCCAACAGATTTACGACCTGAGCCTGAATGGACACATCCAGCGCTGAAATGGCTTCGTCAGCCACAATAAATGATGGATTCGTGGCCAGAGCACGGGCAATGCCAATGCGCTGCCGCTGGCCGCCAGAAAATTCATGCGGATAGCGATTAATAAAGTAAGGATTTAAACCAACCAGCGCGAGCAGATCTTCAACGCGTGCCTTGCGGCTTTTGGCATCGCCAATACCGTGAATGACCAGCGGCTCACTAACAATGTTGCCAACCGTCATACGGGGATTCAGGGAAGCGTAAGGATCCTGAAATATCATCTGCATATGCCGACGGGCCTTACGCATCTCTTCTTTGCCTAGCTGGGTCAGCTCTTCATCGACAAAGGTCACCTCACCAGCCGTTGGTTCATACAGCTGCAAAATAGTACGGCCTGCAGTTGATTTACCACAACCACTCTCGCCGACTAAACCCAATGTCTCCCCTTTATGAATTTCAAAAGTAATTCCATCCACCGCACGAATAGCGCCCACTTGCCGTTTGAGGACACCGCGACGAATCGGGAAGTGCTTTTTAAGGTCCTTTACTTTTATAAGGACTTCACGGTTGCGGGCATCGTGGCCATTTTCTATGTTTGTCATGCAGTTGCTCCAGCTAAACTTTGTTCACGAACTTCTTCCCAGCGCCAGCAGGCCGCCATATGATTTGGGGACACAGGCATCAGAGGCGGGTTTTCTTGCCAACATTTATCAATGGCAAAGGGGCAGCGGGGAGCAAAAGGACAGCTCTGAGGTTCTTGTAGCAAATCCGGGGGCAATCCTTTAATGGTATAGAGCCTACTTCTATCTTTATTGTCAATTTTAGGAATGGATTCCAGCAGCCCGAGGGTGTAAGGATGGCTGGTTTTTTTATATACATCACGCACGACCCCTTGTTCCACAATGAAGCCTGCGTACATCACCGATACTTTGTCTACCATGCCAGCCACAACGCCTAGATCGTGGGTAATCCAGATTATGGCCATGCCCAGCTCTTTTTGAAGACGCTTGACTAACTCTACAATTTGCGCCTGAATGGTGACATCCAGCGCTGTGGTTGGCTCATCGGCAATGAGGATAGATGGATTGCAGCTCAGTGCCATGGCGATCATGATGCGTTGGCGCTGACCACCGGAGAATTGATGCGGAAAATCATTTAAGCGATCGGCAGAATCAGGAATGCCTACCATTCTAAGCAACTCAGCCGCTCTGTCCTTAGATTGCTCATCATCCATTCCGAGATGAAGCTGGAGTGATTCGGTAAGCTGTTGACCAACAGTAAGAACTGGGTTGAGGGACGTCATGGGGTCTTGAAAGATCATTGCCAGTTCACGCCCTCTTATCTGACGCATTTCACTGGCAGATAATTTGAGGAGGTTACGGCCGTTGTACATCACTTCCCCCGCCTCAACTTTTCCTGGAGGGTCTGGTATTAGCCCCATAATCGAGAGAACGCCGACAGATTTGCCAGAACCACTCTCCCCGACAATGGCCATTGACTCCCCTTCCTGCAGGGTATAACTAATGCCATTAACCGCGTGAACAATACCATCTTCGGTGTAGAACCGAGTTACCAGATCTGAGACTTTGAGTATAGGTGTGGTCATAGATTTTTAACTGTTACCTGATTATGAGGGTATGGCTAAAACAAGCGATTGGCGCACTTGCCCAAATTCCTCTAATTTGTTTTCCTAATTTCCCTCTAAGGTATTGCAAAGTTTACAACTTGCAACTCAATTGAGCAAGTCGTAAAACGGAATTTTGGCATCAATTTCGTGTCAATGCTGTGTCAAACAAGAAACTTTTGGGTGAATTTATGGCGAAACGGCCGTATTTCATATTAAACGGCCGTTCATTGTCACCGCAGTTTTCCTATGCTATAGTGCGCCTGCCACGATGCGCGCCATAATACCCAAGCACTTTTGCGAGTTGATGTGTGGCCGTCTATTCTTAGTGCGTTTACCAAATGTTTGTACGCGGCGGTTCTGGGAAGTTTGTAGCGCCAATGGTCAGCAACAGGGAAAATCAATGACAAGAAGAGTTGAAAAGCATATTGCCAGGAGCACCAATGCGGGAATCATTAACCGATCGGTTGCGCTAAAGGTGATCTCCGGCGTGTTGCTGCTTTGTTTGGCGGGAACGGCCGTTACCCTTTTGGGCATGCGCATCTTTTTTGGCACAACGCTCAATGAGCCAACCACCATTGAGGTTCAGATAGAAGCTCCCCAACAGATTGCCGTCAACGAACCTTTTGCGGTGACCATTCAGGTGACCAGCCTGATGACTACCAGCCAAACGATTCACAGCATTGACTTAGAGGATAGTTATTTAGAAAATGTTCAGCTAAGCGGCAGCACTCCTGCCTTTCAAACGGTGCAATCTCTGCCGCTAACCCGGTTTGACAGTTATCGATTTGAAGAGAATCTGCCTGGCTTTGCGACAACAGCCATTGAGCTGATCTTTATTGGCCAAAGAGTCGGTCAATTTTCCGGGCTGATTGACATTTGCCTGGCAGATGGCAATCTTTGTCTGGCGCGACCGCTGGAAACGACCATAGTAGCCGGGGAGTAAACAAGTTTGGGGAGTAGGGGCGACCGGCCAGGTCGCCCCTACCAGAAAGCTACATGTTATCCACAATGGCCTGGGCAAATTCAGAGCATTTCAGCTTCGTTGCTCCTTCAATTTGACGGTGCAGATCGTAAGTGACCGTTTTGTTTTGAATCGTTTTGGTCATGGCTTTCACAATCAGCTCGGCTGCTTCCGTCCAACCCATATATTCCAGCATCATCACCCCGCTAAGGATAAGACTGCCAGGATTCACCTGATCTTTGCCAGCGTATTTAGGAGCCGTGCCGTGGGTAGCCTCAAACAGCGCCACGCCATCGCCAATATTTCCACCAGGCGCCATGCCTAAACCGCCAACCTGGGCCGCGGCTGCGTCGCTCATATAATCGCCATTCAGATTGAGCGTGGCAATGATGTCATAATCGGCCGTTCTGGTGAGCAGCTGCTGCAGCATATTGTCGGCAATCACATCTTTAATGATGATCTCTTTCCCTGTTTTGGGGTTTTTCATCACGTGCCAGGGGCCGCCATCCAGCAGCTCTGCATCAAACTCATCCCGTGCCAGTTCGTAGCCCCAATCACGGAAGGCCCCCTCGGTAAACTTCATAATATTACCCTTATGAACCAGGCTCACAGAGTCGCGGTCATGGTCAATGGCGTACTGCAACGCCTGGCGCACCAGGCGTTTGGTGCCAAATTCGCTCACGGGCTTGATGCCAATTGCAGATGCATCCCGCACGTTTTTGCCTAACTCATCGCGCAAAAAGGCAATCAGTTTATTGGCTTCAACGGAGTCAGCTACAAATTCAACACCGGAGTAAACATCTTCGGTGTTTTCGCGGAACAGCACGATGTCCATCCGTTCTGGATGACGCATGGGGCTGGGCGTGCCCGGAATATAGCTAACCGGGCGTACACAAGCGTATAAGTCTAATACCTGTCGTAACGTTACGTTGAGGCTGCGGAACCCCCCGCCAATCGGGGTTGTGAGCGGCCCTTTGATGCCGACAACAAATTCGCGCATTGCCTCGAAGGTTTCATCTGGCATGTAGTTGCCGTCGTATAGGGAGGCCGCTTTTTCGCCGGAGTAAATCTCCATCCAGGCGATTTTGCGCTGCCCACCGTATGCTTTTTCAACGGCCGCATTCCAAACGTGCAAAGAGGCAGGCGTGATGTCTACGCCAATGCCATCTCCTTCTATATAAGCTACGATAGGATTGTCTGGGACAGTAAGTTGGCCGTTGGCGTAAGTGATTTTTTGGCCAGCAGGTACGTTGATTTCAGCATAACTCATTATTGGATCTCCTCGTATTGATAATCCGCAAATTACACAGATGAACGCAGATAAATGGAAAGTGACTTGCGGATTTTGATTATATTTTGACTGTTATCTGGATTATACGCGATTGGGAGAAATGGGAAAACGGAGAACGGCCGTATCCTTGAGATGTGTGCGGGATACGGCCGTTGTCAACTATTATCGTTGCGGCAAGCGGATGCGCACCTCAGAAGGCGCATCATGCTGAGCCGGAAACTGCATAATTCCCGCTGGTGCGCCGGCGGGAACAGGAACCATGACATCTTCGATTTTTGCCTGGCGCACCCGTCCCCAAAGATCTGTATGAATGGTGTAAAGCTGGGCCCGCACCAAGTCGCTCCGCACCTGGCCAAAGGCATCAAATTCTGGTGGGTCACGGAACAGGCCGACCAGATCAAGCCCACCCTCAGCGTTTCGGTCTACAGACATCCACTGAATGTTTGAAAACTGCTGCCCCCTTACTTCCAGCGTTTGCATCGCTTCCCAAGCCACGAGCCGTGTCATACCGGCAACGGTATGGAAAATAGGAAATGGTAAGTCCCTGTCAACCCGATTGACAAACTGTTTGACTGCCGCCATAGCAATTAGCACCGTTACAAGCGTGGGTGGACCTACCAGCAGAGCCCACAAAGCCAGGAAGCGCACATCTGCCACAAGGCCATTGGCGAGTCCGGCGATAGCACTGTCACGTGCCTTAGCCACGGCCTCCAATTCTTCTTCGCGTCGGGTTTGAATGGCCGTGGCATTTTCAGCCTGAACTTGTTCCAACGCGATTTCTGAAGCAGCAACGGTATCGGCGAGCTTATCGGATAATGTAGCCACTTCTGCCTCAAATCCCGGTAAATCCTGTGTAGGCAGCCGATCTATTAATTGCTGCATTTCTTTAGCAATGGCGGCGAACTCCTCTTCAGTGGCATCAATTTGCTGATTTACAATAAGGGAAACGGCCGTACTCGCTTCCTCAACCTGGCTTTCCGGGGAATCCTGGGTGAATTCCAAGAATATGTTAAAGGCCGTTGGGGCAAGTGAAAAAAATATGACGGGAAACACAAGCGTAAACAAGAAAACCAGCGCCCCCCCTCTTATCCAAAGCTCCCGTTCTTTATCTTTTGTCTTGGGAACCACGCGTTTAATATGTTTGTTCTCTCGCAAGTGGTTCCATTCGCGAGTAAGTTCCCAGATCACGCCAACAATGGCAGCTGGTATAAAAAAGAAAAGGATGATTGCCTTACCGATATGAATTTTCATGACAAAAAATAAAACAAGCGCAAATGCCATAAAAGCCAATGCCAAAGCACGAGCCACAAACACATCTGGAAAGCGCAGCCGCCAAACCTGCAAAATCGAACGATTACCAGTTTGATTGAGTGAAATCCAGTTGGCATTGTCTGCCCCACAGCGCGGGCAGTTTAAGGCTGCAGGAGAAAATGCAACAGGAGGTTGCTGGAAGTATAAAGGCACATTTTCTTGCGGCAGGGGCATCTCGCGTGTCGTGGGCAGTATCGAGCGTTGTTCTCTGTTTGGTTCATGCCGCAATCGGATCTTTTGCGCTTCATTCGGCAACACCCGCCACCGATTGTGGTCTGGATTTTTTCCTTGATGACCCTCAGTTACGGCAAATTTTTCCTTGCAACAAACACAGGTAATGTGACGGGTATTGTAAACATCTGGATAGTCGGGGAGATTAAACACGGTACACCTCTTTGGTAGACGGCCGTTCCCCTAATGGTAAGAAAGAACCGCCGCCACAACTTCTTTACAACTGGTGAATACGGGTAAAAACCTTTACTGGGTGGACAATTGCTCATTTTCAACGCATACAGATACTGTCGTGAAGCGCAGGAACACGGCTTCCAAACGATTGAATGAGCTTTCCTACAAAATTACATCACACGACCTAAATGAAGCAAAATGTGTTGGCGACCAATGGCAACAATGTGCATAGGATACTGAAAGGTGCGGCTGCTGACAAGGGTCATGGTGGGTGAATGCGGGCAAAACGGCCGTTTTGTCGTTTAGTTGATAGCAGCGAAGTGGTAAACG
>CBDUOF010000300.1:0-7168 GCA_965368765.1 uncultured Anaerolineae bacterium
AACATGATTCTCATCGTTGGTGGAACCGGTGCCTTGGGCAGCGCGGTGGCCCGACTGCTTTTGCAGCGGGGCAAACAAGTGCGCATTATGACGCGCGATCCGCGAAGAGCGCAGACGATAGAGCGTTTGGGTGCAGAAGTGGTGCAGGGTGATTTGCGGGATAAACGGTCTTTGGAAAGAGCGTGTGAAACGGCCGATGTTGTCTTGGCCTCGGCTCACTCAATTATGGGCCGAGACAAGGAAGCCTCTTACCGTGTGGACGCACTGGGCCATAAATGGTTAATTAACAGGGCGGAAGCCGCCGGGGTACGCCACTTCATCTACACCTCGGCATTTGGTGCGTCGCCAACGCATCCGGCGCTATTTTACCGCATCAAGTATGAAGTGGAGCAATATTTGCGGCACAGCCGCCTGGCCAACACGATATTGCGCCCCACAGCCTTCATGGATTCGCACGTACACATGCTGATTGGGAAGCCCATTTTGGAAACGGGCAGGGTGTCGCTTTTTGGTAGGGGGGAAAATCCCCGCAACTTTGTGGCGGCGCAGGATGTGGCCTTCGTTGCCCTGGAGGCGATGATAAACCCTCAGGCTGTGGGCGACATCATTGAGATTGGCGGGCCGGAAAATTGGACGGCGATGGAGGTGGTGCGGCTGTACGAGCAGCTTCGCGCTCAGCGAGCGAAGGTGACTCACGTGCCGCTGGTGCTGCTGCGTATGCTGGCACCGCTGTTACGGCCGTTTCACCCCGGTCTTAGTCAGGTAATGCAATGCAGCGTCTGGTTTGAATCGACCGACCAGACTTTTGACGCCTGGCAGACTTTGCAAAAATATCCGCTGCCGCTGACAACATTAGAGGAGTGGGTGCAGGCGCGGGCGGGGCATCCTGCTGTGCGGCACGCTTTTTAACGCGTCCGAAGCGACTTTTCTTTAACCGCGCCGACTTGCAGCACCGTTTGCTGCAGGATCAGAAGCCCTTCATTATATTGTCTGGTGAGCGCAGAGAAAGAAGCGAAACGCTCTGCGCTCTGGGCAATTCGTTCCTGCTTATCTGCTTTAGTCGGCAAGTTCGGGGAGTCCGAGCCAGGAGCGGTAAAAGTAGCTGATGAACAGGAATAGGCCACCAAATCCAGCAAAGAGCAGAATACGCCAGACAGTTTCAACCGTCACCAGGTCCACCAGGAACAGCTTGCCGACCAGCAAGAAAAAAGTGGCTACAGCCACCAGGCGCAGCTGTGTGAATTGGAAACGCAAGGCAACGCCCAGCAAAATGATGGCGTAGATGCCCCAGGCAATTGTCACAAAACCCTGGCCATCAGGGGCAAGGCTGAATTCTCGCCAGAGCCAGAGCAACATGGCGATGTGGGCCCCAAGGCGGTACGCTAAAGGCAGCCAGTTGGGTGTGCCGATGGACATTGCGAAGGAAGCGGCCAAGATCAGCCCAATGACGACAAGATCGATGCCTGCTGGCAAGTTCCAAACGGCCGTACCGACCCCACCTTCCAAAAGCCGCCCCAGCAACCAGATCCCCACCACGAGTGAGAAAAGATGAGCCACGATACGCAGCGACGGCCGCTGAATCTGCCGGGAGAGTACATGCAGCGCTAACAGCTCAACTGCCCAGGCCAACAAGTGCCAATCTGTTGATAAAAGCTGGCTAAAGGCAATGGTGAGAAAGAGAACGGCCGTGCCGCCATGCAGATAAGCGAAATCGGCCTGCTCGGCCTTTTGATTTAGGCGCCAGGCCACCAGCCCAAACAAAAGCACCATCGCCAACGACAACAGCCCTTCATTGAACTCGGTCAGCCGCCAAAGGCCCCAGGTCATTAGCATGGCAATGAGCGGATTGGCCACAATGCCCAACAGGTGCCTATTAAAGAAAGTGTGTACCTGACTGGGAATGAACGTATCGGCTAGACCAAATTTCATATTGGGGAGCCTGCTTGGTGCAGCCAACCAAACCAGCTGGCGCACGATTGGGACAGCCCAAAACAGAAGCAAGCAAAACACGATGCCTCCCTGGAGCACCATGTTTTCGGCCGAAATAGCTCGTTCTTCAAAGAGGTTCCCGTTGAACATTGCCACGACCAGAATGAGCCAGCCGCTGGTGTTGGCCAACCATTGAACGACGTGCCATCCTCGGAAAAAGGCAATAGTAATTAGGCTGGTGCAAATCAGGCAGGTGTACAGAATCAGACCAATGGTGCTGCCCTCGTTTGTGTACAGCAGGAATGGTGTCGCCAGGCCGCCCAGCCCGCCAATCAGAGAAAGCATCGCTTCCTTTTGTCGCAAAGAAAGTAAAAAAGCGACTCCGGTCACCAGAACCATAAAGCCGAAGGCCATTGGATAGCTAACAAGCTCATAAAGTTGAAATGCAGCGAAGCCAGTGATGTAATAGGCAGCCAGACCCCCGCCCAGCAGCACCTGCCCAAAATGGCGGCGTTGGCTAGAAATACGATAGCCACCCCCGAGTAACCCCGTGCCGAGCAGCAGTCCAATCGCCAGCCGTACCGCCGGCGTCAGCCAACCTTGATCTACCGCGTAATTAAAGAGGAATGCTAGTGCCAGCAGCAATAGCCCCAATCCAATCTTGTTAAACCAAAAATCGCTTTGCCAAATGTTCTCTGGAAGGCGGGATGGTTTGGGCGAGGTAGTAGGCGAGGAGATGGACCGCGGCACGCGTTCGGTAGCCGGCTTGGGCGTCGTGACCTGCGTGACTGGGATGGGGTTTCTCTTTTGCAATTGAGCAACGAGGCTTTCGAGATTGTTCACTCGTTGGCTGAGCTTGGCAACAACGTCTGCCTGTTGGAGATTGACCTGGCAATGGTGACAGGTGATACGGCCGTTCTCATTCTCATATCCACAAACTGGACACACACTTTTCTCGGACATGGTATCTCCCCTTTGGCTAAAAAGTGGCAGTTTTTTAGCGCAACAATTATTATTATTTTAAGGGATTGCACCTGTCTGGGTCAATTAATTCCGGTGAGCTGGCTTTGCACGGAAAGTGGGCGATTTGCGTAATTCGGCAAGGGAAAGTCAGGGGGGAAACGGCCATCATCTATCTCTGATCAAGCGCGGCTGCTACCGAAATAATAAGCAACGGGATATAGTTCAATGAACTCAGTAACAATTTTTTAGATGAGGCAACCCAGAACATGAACCAGATACTGCCCCTCGAAGGGCTATACCTAGATTTGTCCGTCATTGCGGGCCAAGTAATCGGCATTATCCTGATTATGGGTGTGTTGTACTCTGTCCTATATTATTTACTGCGTCGGGTTAAGGCGCTTCCTTTCCTGGCTAGATACGAAAGCACAATGGCGCTTTTACGACGCAATATCAGGATTTTGTTGTTCATCGTGGGTGCACTGTTGTGCCTGGGCGTGATTGCCTTTGACGGCTATCTCATGTTTACCGGCCAGGATGTGTACGGTTACTACGTAGCCCAGATTGAAAACATTCCTGCTGATTTCTGGCAAACTCAACTCATCAATCTTGGCAAAGTGGTAGGGCTCATTATTCTGGTGTGGCTGGTGAATAAACCCCTGATTAGGCTGTTTCAGCTCCTGGCCACCAAGACCAGGGCCTTCGAGCAAATTCGGGCCAACGATGAAAGCATCACAACTTTCTTCGAATCACTAAATAAAATCCGGTTTAACGTTCTCGTGCTATTTGTTGTTGCAGCGGCTACCAGCCTGTTTGGCTTGCCACAGGTCGTTAGCAATACTTTGTACACCGGGCTGCGCATCTATCTCATTGTTGCGCTTGGCTTGCTTTTCGTGAAAGCGGTTGCTGTTCTGGTAGAGAGTCTGGATGCCTTGAGCGTCAAATATTCGACCAGCAGTAATATTCTGGGCGTTTACGAGCGCTTCCGTGGCCTGGTTCCCCTGCTGCGCCGGTCACTTGAATATGTCATCTATATTTTTGTAGCGACCTTGGTCTTGTTGCAGGTTGAAGCAGTGGCACCGCTGGCAAAATATGGCCCCCGAATTGTTCAGGTAATCGGCATCTTTTTTCTCAGCCGCGTGGTTGTAGAGTTTGTCGAATACCTTGTTGACCGCTCAATGACGAATTCTGAGAAAGTGGATGGGGTCGCGCTGCAGCGCCAGTTAACCTTGGTACCGCTTATCAAAAGCGTCCTGCGATATCTAGTTTACTTTGGGGCATTTGTTTTGATGTTGGGAGCTCTGGAATTGAATCCTGGCCCGGTGCTGGCTGGTGCCGGACTGGTTGGCCTGGTAGTAGGACTCGGCGCGCAGCCATTGATCAACGACGTGGTCTCGGGCTTTTTTATTCTGTTTGAAAACCTCTTCCTGGTGGGTGATTATATCGAAACGGGCTCGGCTCGTGGCGTGGTGGAGGCAATTGATATCCGCACCACGCGAATTCGCGATCCCAATGGGCAGCAGCATATCTTGCGCAACGGTCAGCTTAACGAAATTATTAACTATTCCAAGAAATTTACATTTGCGGTTGTCGAAGTTGGCGTGGCGTACGATTCAAATTTGGAACAGGTGTATGACGTTCTGCGGGAAGTTGGCGCAGCCTTGCAGGCGCAAAACAGTGACGTGTTGGCCCAAACAGAGGTGCAGGGGCTGGAGGCCTTTGGCGCCTCAGAATTGTTGATTCGGACCGTAACGCGGGTGAAGCCAGGACAGCATGCACAAGTTGCGCGCGAATATCGCTTTTTGGTAAAGGAATATTTTGACCGTCACAACATCGAGATTCCGTTTACCCAGCACGTGGTGACATTACAGCACAAACCGGACGATAATAACGGCGAATAGTTTGGTTTTTTAAGTCGTGTCTCAATTTGAGCATTTCCTTAATTTGCCCCGCTTTTTATTGGTTTCTTAGTGAGGTGGGCAAAGGAAAATAGGGAATCTTACGCAGGTTGGCGAGGGATAGATCGGGAGGCACGGCCGTTTCCATTTCCTTTAGTAAGGCTTCAAACGTGGGCACCGTTTGGCATTGCAGCAGCGCGTGCAAAAATGGCTTGAGCGCCAGGCCTGAGAGATATTTCTTTAGATGGCGGCCAAAATTATGCAGGCCGGCGGGGTTGCCGTAATAAGTAAGCGATTCCATTAGGTGCTGCCGCAGAACGGCCGTAATTTCTAAAATGGTGAGGTCCTCTCGATCTTGCCGAGCGAAGAGCCACGGATTGCCCAGCGCTGCCCGGCCAATCATTACCCCGTCGCAGCCCGTGTGCGCTTTGAATCGGTCAATGTCGGTCAAGGTTTGTACATCCCCATTGCCCAACACGGGTACAGAGACCGCTTGTTTCAATCGGGCAATAGCATCCCAATTGGCCAGTCCGCGATACTTTTGGCTGCGCGTCCGGCCGTGCAGCGCCACCAGCGATGCGCCATTATCCACCATAATCCGGGCAATCTCTAAATAGTTTTGGCTGGCGTCATCCCAGCCCAGACGGAGCTTGCCTGTAATTGGTACAGTGAGATGTTTTGTCAGCAGGCGAAACGTCTCTGCCACCAGCTTTGGCTGGCGCATCATGCCCACGCCCGCTCCCTTCTCACTTACCTTGGGCACAGAACAGCCCATATTGATATCGATGATGTCTGGCCCCCACGCCTCGATGCGCTGGGCGGCGCGCAAAATCTGCTGGGCATCATTGCCGAAAATCTGAAACACCATCGGCCGTTCGCCTTTTGGATGAATATCCAGCCGTCGCCAAAGGGGATTTGGCAGGTGAAGCAGCGCCTCAGTTGGTACGAATTCGGTGTACTGCATCGCCGAGCCAAACTGGCGGCAGATGGCCCGGAACGGCACGTCGGAGTACGCTGCCATTGGGGAGAGGATGATATCGCCGTAGACCGGCACGTTGCGCACCTGGAAAGTGGGTGTGTTCATGGGGAGATTTTAGCACTGTTTGCTAAATGGTGACGGAAAATAAGTGCAGCCTTGGCGTCGACCTCTTTTTACGGAGCGTGATCATTCCACGCCTGTCAATTCTAGACGACTTAACGCGCCATCGCGCAGTCGATAAGCAGATCGATCTGGATAGAGGGCCCGCAGAGCCAGGTTCGCGGCGTCACCGAGGTCGCGGGCGAAGATAAGTCGGTCGTCTAGCCACGGTTCATTGCCCAAAAATAGTTCGCCGTACTCCCACCAGTTTCCTGTAGGGCTTTCGACAAAGATCAGTGCTTGCTCGCTGGGGTCAACGGCCGTTTCCACCTGGGATACCTTATCCCCAATCACAAAATTAAATCCCCGGTAGCTTCTGGACAACGTGGGCAGGCTGATGAAAAGATTGCCAAGCATGAAAATTGTTAGGCAAACGGCCGTTATCCACTTCCCTGAGCGACCACCCAGCCAGGCAGCCAATGCCTGGGCACCACGTGCCGTCAGCAGCACCAGGGCGGGCAGTGCGCCATATAAATAGCGTGGCCCGTACATGATGCCAGAATGCCAGTAAAACAGGTTGGCCGAGACCAGAGCGACGACCGTCGCCAGCAGAATCCAATCGTTGAGGGACGGCCGTCTCAAAATGAATGCCAGCCAGATGAAGCTAAAGGTGAACAGGGGCAGCCACCCAAACAGGTTTTCCTGGAGCGATTCCCAATTGCGCAAAATGTTGTACAGACCGCGTTGGGGCGTGTGGCCACGCGGTGGTTGACTGGTATCGCTGCGCCAAAGAACGGCATAGCCTGGCGCTTCATCCAGCAGGGTAATCTCCAGCAGATTAGGTGCTTCGCCCACGTCATCGCCAAAGCCGAGTTGGTCATAAGGCCAGTAGAGCAAGCGCGGGTCCTGAAATGGGTCGCCTGTTAGGGCTGCCTGATAGACAAAAAGCAGTCCGATGAGCGGCAGCAGCCCCGCCAGCCACACTGCGCCTTTTTGCCAGCGGAGTCGCCAGGGGATTGGGCTGGTAAGGCTGGTTAGAAGAAGGAACGGTGCGGTGACGGCAACGGCCGTAAGCTGACGCGTCAAAAAGGCCATGCCTGCGGCCAGTCCGGCCAGGAATGGCCAGCGTAAGGAAGCTGGCGACCCCCTGCGCCTGGAAGCCCGACTGCCAATGGCTTCGAGCCAGGCCATCATAAACAATGTCAGCCAGAACAGCTCGGCAGCGTGGGCCATCTGGCTTCCAGAGAGAAAAAGAAAAAACGGTGAGAGCGTCATGAACCCAGCTGCCAGGAGGCCAATCCGG
>CBDUOF010000301.1:0-7167 GCA_965368765.1 uncultured Anaerolineae bacterium
AAGATATTGAATATCCCATCGACCACCGTCCAACTCTAAATCGCTTGGCCGAATATCTGAGTGTCCAGATCGGGGATAATGCTGCCAAAGAACAGTTTCTAACCTTTATTAAAGCCTACTTCGTCGCCAAAAAAGCAAATCAACCGTACGACGTTATCATCAGAAAATACGGCCGTCAGCTCTCAACCCAAAAACTATCCTTCATAACGCGCAAATTGGATCTTTCTGAAAATGGCTCAGCGAACAACTCACTCAATATTTTAGCCAGCTTAAGTATTCCCATTTATCTAACGACGAGCTACTTCAACTTAATGGAATTGGCATTGGAACAGGCCGGGAAAAAGCCTCAGACAGAAATCTGTTTATGGAATGATCAAGTGCAAAGTTCACCTCAGCAGAATGGCCAAAACGTAATGAGTTCGTTGCGACAGCTTTGCAGTCAATACTTTGACGATAATGAATTAAGAGATTTATGCTTCGATCTACGCATTGAGTATGAAAATCTGTCAGGAGATAATAAGCTTGCCAAAGTTAGAGAGCTTTTGCTGTATGTCACCCGCCATCATAAATTACCAAATCTTATTGAGCTATTTAAAAAGTTGAGACCGGATCTTCAATGGCCAGATATCCACGATTATCTGCAAAGAAACAGTGCTGGCAACCAGCAAACGTCTGTCTGGACTTCAATTTTTCATCAAAATTCAACCTACACACCACAAATAGAAAATCCCCTCGTTTATCATTTGTATGGATTAGAAACACATCCATCATCGATGGTATTTACGGAAAATAACTACCTTGATTTTTTGGTGCGCATATCGCAGCAGAAAAAACTGATCCCTCCTGTTGTCGCTCAGGCTTTGGTTGATTCGTCATTATTACTGGTTGGTTACAAAATCCATGATTGGGATTTTCGCACATTATTCCGGGGGCTCATTAGTGACCGACGGCGAAGCCGAAGAGAAATAAGTGTGGCGATCCAGCTAGATGCTGAAGAATATTCTAAAGAGGCGCAAAACTACCTGGAAAGTTATTTTAGTGAGATCGAGTTCAAGGTTTATTGGGGCTCAACGCAAAGTTTCTTGACTAAATTGAAGCATTATGCAGGATAACAGAGTCGTCATTCAGAAATGAATCCCTATGTGGGTCCTCGCAGGTTTGAAGAGCAAGATGCTCGCTTTTTTTATGGTCGTGAACAAGAATCACGTGACCTGCTGGCTTTTGTTGTCTCAGAGCCTCTGGTTTTGTTTTATGCCCAATCTGGTGCTGGTAAAAGCTCGCTCATCCATACCAGCCTGATACCGGGTCTACGACAAGATAACTTTCATGTGCTACCTGTCGGCCGGGTTGGGGGCAAGTTGCCAAAAGGTGTTACAGAAGTACGGACTATCTTTACGTTTAATTTACTCTCCAATCTTGAGCCAGAAGCCGACCCTGCCAAATTTACCAAAACAATGCTGACCGACTATTTGGCACAGCCAGGCGGCGATAATGTAAAACGGCCGTATCGCGTGCTCATCATTGATCAGTTTGAAGAAATTGTTACGCACCATCCAGGACGCTGGCGGGAGCGGGAAGACTTTTTTTGGCAGCTTCAAGCCGCAATTCACAATGATCCAAATTTGTGGGTACTCCTTTCCATGCGTGAAGACCATTTTGCGGCCGTGGAATCGTATGCCGAGATTTTGCCCGGCGGGTTGAGAGCCCGGTTCCGAATGGAACGGCTCAGGTTGGCTGCAGCCGAAATGGCAATTGAGAAACCAGCGGCGGCGGCGGGCAAGCAGTTTGAAGAAGGTGTCGCCAAATCTTTGGTTAAAAACCTGAGCTTGATTCGGGACTCTGAAAATGCAGACGGCCGTCAGCGATATGGCGAATATGTGGAGCCAGTACAACTGCAAGTTGTGTGTTACCAGCTGTGGGAAAATCTGAAAGATCGTCCGATGAACCAGATCACCGAGGCGCATGTGCAGGAATTGGGGGATGTGGATCGGGCGCTGGGGGCATTTTACGATACGGCCGTACAAGAAGTTGTCGCCCAACGCAGCATCTCGGAAATTATGCTGCGCAACTGGTTCGAGAAAAAGCTCATTACCGAGGCACACACACGCGGCATCGCTTATCAAGACCCAAAATCTGGTAAGACAGAAGGCCTAGCCAATGATGCGGTGAATCACTTGGCCGATAAATACTTACTGCGCTCAGAACGGCGCGCCGGGGCCATTTGGTATGAACTCGTCCATGACCGCTTTGTAGACCCTATATTACAGGCCAATGCGAACTGGCAAGAGGCACAACCTCCAATTGTACGTGCGGCCCTGGCATGGCATGAATCTGGGCGTGATGACAAATGGTTAATGACGGCCGAACAAGCTAAAGAAGAATTAAGCAATCTAGATTGGCGTAAACTGGATAAAAATGTACGAGCTTATGCGGTAGCGTGCGGTCGTAACAAATTCCAGGAACAACGCCGTGAAGAAATCCTGCAAACCAAATTAAACGATGCCACTTTTCGCATCAAGCGTTTTCTATGGGGCCTCGGAATTTTGCTTGTTGTGGCAATAATTACCTCAATAATTGCGTTTATCAGCACCAATGTGGCTCAAAACAATGCTCAAGCTGCAGTAAACAATTTAGAAGCAGCTAAAGTCGCACAGGCTAATGCACAAAGCGCATTCTTGACAGCCGAAGCTGATCGGGGAACAGCAGAAGCAAATTCTGAAATTATTAGTAAGTATTTCCAAGATTCCATAAGTACTCAGGAGGCACAAGGCACCTTATTAGCACAGTCAATCAATTCAGAAGCAACTATAAACGCCCTTTCAAAGATTGTTGAACTTCAAAACGACTTTGCTACAAAGGTGGCAGATGGTCAAAATATAGCAATTGCACAAGCTAATTTGGATGCCCAGAGCACAGTTTCAGCAGCACAGGCAACAACTCAGAGTATTGCTCAAGCAGCCACTGCGGCTTCTTCAGAAGAGAAAGGAGTCATTGTTTTTGTCCGTTATCCACCAAACTTTGATGTACACCAGGGTGTTATCTTTCGGATTAATTCGGACGGTCGTAATGAAAGATTGTTAACAAGTTCCAATTATAGTTCCCGCGATCCGTCGTGGTCACCAGACGGAACAGAAATCATATTCTCTTCCAATATTGATGGAGACTACGAAATCTATGTGATGAATGCTCAAGGAGAAGATCCTTCGCAGTGGCGCAAATTAACAGATAACAATTGGGATGATCGAGGACCGGTTTTGTCGCCCGACGGACAATGGATAACCTTTCATGCTGATCGATCCGGTAGAGACCAAATATATCTATTGCAAATGAGCGATAAGCAGGTTTTTACCATTAATCAAAATGGGAATTTTCCGACTTGGTCGCTCAACTCTCAATCCATTGCATACGGCATGATCCTCTCTAATAATGAGCGTCGAATAGCAACTTTTAATCTAAAAAATAACGATTCTTCGGGTGCGCTCACAAATGGCAATGATTATTGGCCTAGCTGGTCACCCGACGGCCGTATCGCCTTCACACGTTTGATAAATTCCCAAATGGCCAACACCATAATATGTTCTTCACCATCTTGTTCCAACAGTTTTAAGCCACTTCCCAATAGCAATAATGGTGCCCCGGATTGGTCACCAGATGGCAATCAGCTTGTGTTCTATAATAACGGTGGCGACGGTGTTAATATATGGATCATGAACAGCGATGGATCCAATCCACATCAGATCACTTTTAGCGGTTTGTCTTTTGATACGCAGCCAAAGTGGTCGCCTTAAATTTACATGATCATGAATGATGATGAATTCGGTTACGACTACGAAGTCGATGACGACGCTGTATTGGATAACGGCCGTCCTCAAACCAATTTTGGTTTTCCGCTGATTGTAGCAACGGTAATCTTAGCAGTAATTCTAATTGGCATTCGGCTTACTTTTTCGTCACCCTCGGTTGCTTCACCTATAACTCCAACGTCTTCACAATCCGCTTTCTATCAGCCAACGCCTACGCCACTTATAGCATTGGAAACGGCCGAATTTCAACAACCTCCGGCAACCCCACTCCCTACCGTCGAAATTGTTCAGAACGCTTATCAACCACTGCCACCTTTATCAACAGAGAAGCGTGGATTGTTTTCAAATGGTGATCGCACCGAGCGCGTCGTTGCGCTTACTTTTGATGTAGGCGAAACAGCTGATAACCCTGCTGGGTTTGACTGGGGCATCCTCGAAGTCCTTAACGAAAGAAAAATACCAGCCACCTTCTTTCTTGGTGGTCTATGGATGGTACATAATGAGGATGAAACTCGAGTGCTGGCTGAAAATCCGCTCTTTGAGATCGGCAATCATGCTTGGAGCCACCTCGATTTTGCCCAAATCACGCCAGAAGAGATGTCCTCAGAGATAGTAAAAACTCAGAAACAAATGTGGGATCTATTTGGGTGGCAAACGACGCTCTTTCGTTTGCCATATGGCACGTATACAGACGAGGCACTGAATGTTATTGCCGAGCATGGCCTGTTAACTATACAATGGGACGTGGTTAGCGGCGATCCTGACCCTAATATTTTAGCTGATCCAATGGCCGACTGGGTGCTTCAACAAGTTCAACCAGGATCAATCATCATCATGCACGCTAACGGCCGTGGCTGGAACACTGCTGAAGCACTCCCCAGAATTATTTCAACGCTAGAAACCGAAGGTTATCGGTTTGTCTTGGTTTCTGAGCTCCTTAATCTTGACACGCAACAAAGGCCGTAAAAACTCGAGTTCTTCGCTTTATGTCAAGCATTGAACAAGATAACGGCCGTTCCCGCCCCCACAATCACCCCATCCCCCACAAACTCAGGCATTGTCCCCGTTGAAAGCAAGCAAGTATAGGCTCCTGAATTTGCCAAGGGGATGGTTTGTTTTGTGTCGCTGAGATTGAAGAGGATGACGGCCGTTTCCCCCTCCCACTCTCGCAAATACCCATACGTCTGTGTCGCCACATCAACATGAACCCGTCTGCGCACGCCGCGCTGCAAGGCTGGCAGCGTCCGCCGCAGCTGCACGAGTTGGCGATAAAACACTAGCAATTCCTGGTTCCATTCTTCCTGCTGCCAGGGCATGTCGGCCCGCACGTGGTGATCACCGCCAAAGCCCGCCTTGTTCTTGTTTTCCGCCTGCGACAGCCCCACTTCCGTGCCGTAATAAATGACCGGCGTCGGGGCCAGGGTAAACTGGCACAAGGCCGCCAGCTTGAGCCGGTTCACGTCGCCACCCGCCATGAAGAGGAAGCGGTTCATGTCGTGGTTGTCTAGAAAGCTGACCCGCGCCGCGCCGCTGGCCATGTACGCCTCGTAGCTCTGCAAAAAGGCATCCAGCTGGGCCACATCCCACATATCGAGGGCAAAGGCGTAGCGAAACGCCGTCGCCAGCGGGAAGTCGACGACGTGGCTCAACCGCCCCCGGTAGCGGCGCAGGGCGTCGGGCGAGTCGGTTACTTCGCCAATAGTCACCGCTTCGGGATTGGCCCCCTGCACCGCCTTACGAAACTGCACCCAAAAATCCATGCCGTGCCCAATGGCGTGGTCCAGCCGAAAGCCGTCCAGCTTGAATTCGCGCAGCCAGTAGGTGGCCGCCTCGCAAATATGTTGCCGCCCTGCCGGATCATTCGTATCAAACGAAGGCAGGTAGGGAATGATACCCAAGAAGCAGCGATAGTTGTCTGGCCGTTCGTAAAAGACAAACCAGGAAGCACTATCTGCCTCCCGGTTTGCTTGCGCGGCCAGGAAAGCGGGATGTTTCCAGGAGCAATGGCTGGGCACAAAGTCTAAAATGACGCGAATACCGCATGCGTGGGCTTGCGCAACCAGTTCGTGCAGATCGGCTTCGCTGCCCAGTTCCGGGTCGATAGCGAACAAATCTTTGGTGTCGTAGCGATGGTAGGTGTCGGCCAGGCCCAGCGGCGAGAGCCAGAGGCAGTTGATGCCCAATTCAGTCAGGTAGGGCAACGTTTGGGTGACGCCGCGCAGCGTGCCGCCGTGGCGGGCGTGAGGGTCGCTTTGGTCAATATCGGGGGGGAAACGGCCGTCTGCCGTCCCCGGATGATACCGATCCAAAAACACCTGGTAAATCACCGCCTCCTGCATCCACTCTGGGCCGATGGGGTCGTCTGGCTCCACAAAGTAGGCAAAGGTGTGGATGCCCGTCTCGTCCTCTACCGGATACCAGAAACCCTGGCCGTCATGGGCAAAAATGTCTGGCTCGGCGGCATCTTCCCGCCCCGGCTGCCAGCCAGCGATGCGGTAGCGCACGGCCGTTCCACCCACTTGTCCCGGCACAATCGCCCACCAGCGGCTGAGGTAGCCCACGCCAGCCTGCCAATCGACCGTTTCAAGCGTCATGGGCATTTTAGGCGATGTGGCATCGGGCAGGGTCCCGTTTGAGGTAAACCACACTTCAGCGCGGGCAATGGGCTTCTCCACGCCGCTGGTGGCCGTGATTTCAACAGGTTCATGTGCAATGGGGGCAAACGGCCGTATCGTGTTGTCGTGTCTGAATTGGTGTGCCTGCGCTGCGATCCGCTCCTGCACCATTGGCAACGGAATATCACCCGGCGCAGTGGCAATTGCTTCATCGTTTTCATCCTGCATGGTTTCTAATTCAGCCATCTTTTAAGCCTCCACCTTTTGGCGCAAATCGGTGCGCCACGTCAGCAGCAGCGCCAATAGCGTATCCTTTTGATCATTATCAAACAAAGCCAAACTGTCTTGCAGGGCCGCCAAATGAGCCACCACGGCCGCCTCACGCTGGAACGCCCCGGCTGTGGTCAAGCAAACCTGCTGCGCCCGTCGATCTGTTGGATCAGGGCGACGTTCAGCCCAGCCATTTTCTGCCAGATAATCCACAATACGGGTCATCTTGCTGTTGTCTAGCAGCAAACGGTCGCTTAAATTCCCCATTCGCCAGCCGCTATCTGTCTGCAACAGCAACAATGTGTCAAACTGTTCCGGGGTGAGGCGAAACGGCCGTAACACCTCCTGCATTCCCACCACAAGCAACACAAACGTTTCCCGCAGCGCATTAAAAATTTCTTTTTCCATGCGCTCATTATATTATCATCTGAGATATTTTCAAATGAAAATATTGTGGTAAGATTTACAGCGATATTGGG
>CBDUOF010000302.1:0-7161 GCA_965368765.1 uncultured Anaerolineae bacterium
AATTTTTTTAAAAACAACGGCCGCATGTCGCCCAGCAAGAACAAGCCAAACTTTCCCAGCGCGAAAAGCAGATTCTGTGGGTCAATCTAATTTGCGCACTCGTCGTCTTATTTTGTACGGCCGTCGCCACGGCCGTTTAACGCACCTCCAAACGTCCCCTTACGATTAATCTTAAGGTTGCTTCCCAAGCAGCCCTGCAACCTCCAGTTCTCTCCTGAAATCCTCAAAATCGCCTTAATTTTTGGTAAGCGTCGTTGTAAGCTGCCTCCCATAAACTACGTTTAGAGTCAAAATGCACCGATACGACCTAGACAACGGCATCACGCATTGCAGCAGATTGCACGTAGGAGTACATCAATGATCCAAGCAACACAAACGCCTAAAAAACTCCACGAAAGTGCCAATATGGAAGCAAATACCGCACAAGGCGAGCAAATGACAATGACACGCTATAACCGTGCCATGAAATTGGTGCTTGATTATGCCATTGCAATCCCTGGGCTGCTGCTGATTGCGCCACTGTTTATCTTCTTAGCAATTCTGGTCAAGCTAGACTCGCCAGGTCCCATCTTTCATCGTCGGCGCGTGCTAGGGCAAAACGGCCGTGTTTTTGATGCCTTCAAGTTTCGTACCATGTATGTGAATGGGGATGAAATCTTGGCACGGCACCCCAAACTGCGCCGTGAGTTAAATAAGAATTACAAACTAAAATGCGACCCCCGCGTCACGCGCGTTGGCATCTTCTTGCGCAAATTCAGTCTGGACGAGTTACCACAGCTGCTTAACGTTCTGGCCCGCGATATGTCGTTGATAGGCCCACGCATTATTGCCCCGGATGAAATTAACAAGTATGGGCAATATAGCCAGGCTTTAATGGCTGTGATGCCAGGGCTAACGGGTCTATGGCAGGTAAGCGGCCGTTCCGACACCAGTTATGATGAACGGGTTGCTTTAGACATGCAATACATCAGCAAATGGTCGGTGTGGCTGGACATCAAGATTTTAATTCTCACCATTCCAGCCGTTTTAAAAGGGGATGGAGCTTATTAAGGTGAAATTAGTGAACGATCGAACCTTTAAGATGCATTTTCTTTTGTAGCATTGTTTGCGAATGCATCTCATCGCTTCATCTCTATTTTGGGAGCCATCTTCATTGCCAATTGGCAATTGTGTAAGGAAACAAAGTTTTTGACCTCCTTTTGAACCCCTTAGCATGTCATGTGCTAAGGGGTTTCTCCTTGTAGTGGGCCGCACAATATTTCTATCCCCTATTCGACCAATTCCCGCTACAATACCCTATGTTTGAATTAATCTTCTTAGGCACTTCAGCGTCAGCACCTTCGGTACAGCGAGGGCTGTCGGCGCATATAGTTTTGTATCGAGAACATCGCTTTCTGATTGATTGTGGCGAGGGCACGCAGCGCCAGATTTTACAAAGTGGCTTGGGTTTTAAGCGGCTCAACAAGGTACTGCTCACGCATGGGCATTTAGATCATATTTTGGGGCTAGGGGGGTTTATTTCCACGCTGGGTCGCTGGGAAAATATGGATCGTGTTGATATTTATGGCGGACGCAGTACGCTTAACCGCGTGTCTGATTTATTGTTCAAGGTTGTGTTCCCGAACGGCCGTTCCCCCCTAGAGATTGAACTGCACGCATTACAACCCGGCGTCCTCATGGCGGATGATAAATTTAGCCTCACGACATTTCCTGTACAGCACCGTGGCCCAGGCTGTTTTGGCTTTTTGTTTGAAGAGAAGCCACATCATCCCTTCCTGGCAGAAAAAGCGGCAGCGCTTGGGGTGCCATTTGGACCGGAGCGGGCCAAGCTGGTGCGTGGTGAGGCGGTAACATTGTCAGACGGCCGTCTCATTCAGCCAGAAGATGTGCTGGGCGAAGCATTGCGCGGCACCAAATACGTCCATGTTGGCGACGTAGGCCGCACCGATAGTCTGCTGGAAATTTGCCAGGATGCCGACACGCTGGTGATTGAAGCAACCTACCTGGAAGAAGATGCCGACATGGCTCGCCAATTTGGCCACATGACGGCAGCACAGGCCGCCAAACTGGCTCAAGCCGCCAACGTAAAGACCCTTATTTTGACGCATCTGTCCAGACGATATAGTGGCCGAGTCATTCGTCAAGAAGCCCGTGCTATCTTCCCCAACACCTATGTAGCCCGCGACTTTGACCATTTTCAAATTAGCCGCCTTGGCGCAGAAAAAGTGAAGCTGGATCGTTAAGTCACAGTTCAATTAAGCGCAAATCGTAGCAAAAGCACCAATCGTGCAAAAGAAACCCTTTCTGCCCGCTGCGTCCCTGGGGCGCACAACATTTGGCCACGCCACAGTGCCCGGTGCGACCAATCGATTCCGCACAATTTCTTTTGTCTTCTGCCAAATGCGGGTAAAATGACGGCCGTCTTTCGCACCCCATATTTCCTGGAGAACGCCCATGTCCCAGAATCGTCCGATTACCCTTCTTGCCATTGCCACCGAATGCAAAGGCATCCCATACTTACGCGAGGCCAAAAAGCAGGGAGCGCGTGTGCTGCTGCTGGTAGCTGAAGAAGTTGCCCACAACCCGGATTGGCCCATGGACCTCATCGATGCGCGTTACATTATGCCCAATCTTTCCAAGCAGCCGGATATGACCTATGCTGTGAGCTATTTGGCCCGTACAGAAAAGCTTGACCGCATTGTAGCCCTGGATGATTATGATGTGTCCACGGCCGCTTCCTTGCGAGAACATCTACGGATTCCCGGGATGGGGGAAAGCACGGCACGTCATTTCCGGGACAAGTTGGCCATGCGCGTGCAGGCGCGGGATCAAGGGGTGCTGGTGCCAGAATTCACGGCCGTTTTCAACAACGATGAGCTCAACGATTTTTTGCAACGCGTACCGGCTCCCTGGGTGCTCAAGCCGCGCTTTGAAGCGGGTGCAGTCGGCATTCGCAAGCTGCACAATGCCGAAGACGTCTGGCAATCAGTGAACGAACTAGGCGACCAGCGCTCGTTTTATCTGCTAGAACAATTTGTCGTAGGCAATGTTTGTCATGTGGATTCAATCATTTGGGAAAAAGAGGTGGTTTTTGCCGTTGCCAGCCAATATGGCACGCCGCCGTTGGCTGTAACAACTGGGGGTGGCATTTTTAACACGCGCATTCTGCCAAGAGGAAGCGAGAGCAGCCAGGCGCTCATCGCGGCCAACGAAAACGTAATGCGTGTTCTAGGGCAGGTGCGCGGCGTGGCCCACACCGAATTTATTCAAGCAGAAGCAGACGGCCGTTTCTACTTCCTGGAAACCGCTGCCCGCGTGGGTGGCGCCAACATCGATCGACTGGTTGAGGCAGCCACAGGGATTGTCCTGTGGCAAGAGGCGGCCCGTATCGATCTGGCTAGTGTGCGAGGCGAAGCATACCAACTGCCCGCGCTGCGTAACAATTATGCTGGACTCATCATCTGCCTGGCACAGCAAGAACAGCCCGATTTATCTGACTACACGGATCCAGAAATCGTGTGGCGGCTTCCCAAAAAGTACCATGCGGGCCTGTTGGTAGCCGGGACGGATTACGGCCGTATCCAGGCGCTCATCAACCAATATAATGAACGCTTCGCCCGAGACTTCCTCACCTCAGCGC
Organism: uncultured Anaerolineae bacterium; assembly: GCA_965368765.1. Taxonomy (GTDB): domain Bacteria; phylum Chloroflexota; class Anaerolineae; order Promineifilales; family Promineifilaceae; genus Leptofilum. The sequence goes on from CBDUOF010000302.1 coordinate 3,641, forward strand.
CACCAAAATCCAACGTGCGAACCCAAATTTGAATCATTGGTACAGAGTCATCCAATCACGCAATTAAATTCTTCCAGTTAAGCAAACCGCAGAGACCATTTCTCTGCGGTTCACTTGGTTCATCTTCAGGAAGGCAGCAGATGCCTTATTGTCTTATTGCAGACAATCTTCCGGCGCTTATCTATGCCTTTTCATACCCGGGTGGCGGATCAATCGGACCATTAAATGACATGATGCTAAATGTTCCGCCCTGTGGGTCTTGAATCACAGCGAATATCCCCATGGCGCCCGCCTGCGTAGGCGGCACAACAACCTGACCCCCTAATGTCTGGGCCAACGCCGCTTTGGCAGCAACATCGTCAACCATAAAATAAACTGCCCAGTTATTAGGAACCTCTGGCCCCCAATTTTCATCCATGGTGATCATGCCAGCGTGCAAACGGCCGTTTGCCTGGTAGGTAATATAGCCATTTTCATCAGCCGCATGGGTCCAGCCAAAGGCTGTTTCATAAAATGCCCTGGATTCCTCTGGCTGGCGAGTTTGCAGCTCATTCCAAACCAGCGTGTTTGGCACGTTTACCAGCTCTGCGCCGATATGTTCCATTGGCTGCCACACACCAAATGGCGCACCTGCCGAATCCATCCCCATCGTCATACGGCCGTGTGGCAGCACGTCCATCGGCGGAAACAACAGCGTCCCGCCAGCAGCCACAATTTTTGCCGCCACGCTGTCTACGTCGCTGTGCTTTACATACGAGCTCCAATATGGCGGAATGCCCTGCGTCTGCATTTCTGGCTGCATTGGGCTTAGCGCCGCCACATTCTTGCCTGCCAGCTTCAGCATCGTGTAAATACCGCCGCCCTCAAACGGCACGTCATCTATTTCCCAACCAAACAGCCCGGTATAAAAGGCTTTGGCCGCAATGGGATCTGTTGTGCTCAGCTCCACCCAGCAAAACACACCATCTGGATAACTTTTTACAATCTGCATTTCAACAATCTCCTTAAATTTGATCAATAAAATCGATTCCCTGCCAGCTGCATAGGTGCCATATTATACCACATAATTAGAACAAATGAGCTATTTTCCCTGGTGCGAACCCCGCTATCACCCTCAAATTTACACCATATGCTCCTGGCTAGAAAAATACTTGACACATCAACTATATCACCTATAATGCAATGCTGTTTTGGCGATAGAATGATTGTCGCCTCGTGTAATCAAGAAGTTAACATCGCACCGCAGTTCCAAGTGGAACATAACCCAAGAGATTTTTGGAGGTAAAATTTTATGTTGAAGAAAAAATACTTTAAGACGAAAGATGAATGTGAAATCACATTCGAGGTGAACGTGGACAACGCTGAACAGGTTGCCCTGGTTTGTGAGCACAATGGCTGGGAACCCATCCCGATGAAACAAGCCAAAAATGGCCCATTCCGCACCAAGGTTCGGCTGCCAAAAGAAGCGCAGTTCCAATTCCGCTATCTGGTTGATGGTGAACAGTGGCTTAACGACGAATCGGCAGACGCCTACTTGGGCAACGAACACGGCGGCGAGAACAGCGTCATTTCCACCGCAGCTTAAACACAACGCAATATCCGTTTATTAAAAAGACGATCCGCTCCGGCGAATCGTCTTTTTTGTTGCCTTACGCGGGTATTACCAAATGATTACATGATGCTAAACGGCCGCTTGCCACCCCAATCTCTTGCTATACTGCACCTTACACTTGTAATAAAAGGAGCAGACCCATGCCTGTTTTACGCCTGATCTTTATAGCGCTGCTAGTCGCGCTGCTGGCTGCCTGTGATGCAGCCGCATCAGATGACAGCACGGCCACGACCGCCGCCAACAATGATGAACCCGCTGAAACAGCCCAGCCTGAAACGGCCGAGGAACTTACCGAAGCAATCGTTGAGCCTGTCCAAACGCCCATCGACGACGCGGAAGCCCGAGCGCTCATGTTTAACCTGAGCGCAGGCAGCAGCAGCGCAGCCCAGGACGCCGTGGCCCGCATTTTAGCCGCCAACGATCAACGCTTTGTCTCCGTCTTCATCGAGCTAACGCGGGCGCGGCAAATTGGCTTAATACAGACTCTGGAACCAGCAGAAATTATGGCTGGTTTAGAAGCGTTAAGCGGCCAAAATTGGGGCAACAACTGGGGCGATTGGATCGCATGGTATGGCGAGACCGATCTCACCCCACCGCCAGGCTTCACCACCTGGAAAGGCCGCCTGCTGGCAGGCATCGACACCTACTTTGGCCTTTTTTTACAGGACAAACATCCCTCAAACATTCGGGTCGAAGAGATTCAGTGGGGAGGCGTCATCAAAGATGGCATTCCAGCGTTAGACGATCCCAAGATGCTGCGTGCGGCCGAGGCGGCTTATCTGGAGCCGTGGGAACCCATCTTTGGCATTGCCATTAATGGCGACGCCCGCGCCTACCCGCTGCGCATTTTGGATTGGCACGAGATGGCCAATGACGTGGTTGGCGGTGTCCCCGTCTCCCTGGCGTACTGCACCCTCTGTGGCGCGGCCATTGCCTACGACGGCCGTTCCACCGACCTGGACGGCAATGACGTCACCTACACCTTTGGCTCCTCAGGCTTTCTCTTTCGCAGCAATAAGTTGATGTACGACCGCTCGACGCTGACCCTGTGGAACCAGCTTACAGGCGAGCCAGTGCTGGGCGAGCTGGCCGCTGGCGATATCCAGCTCAACCTGCTGCCCGTCGTCCTGACCACCTGGGCCGATTGGCAGGCGCAGCATCCCGAAACCGTCGTGGTGGATATCGAGACTGGCTTTAACCGCATCTACCAACCCGGGGCAGCTTACGGCGATTATTTTGCCAATGATGAGCGGCTGTTCCAGGATGGACTGATGTTCCCCGTTTGGCAGCAAAGTGACCAACTGTACAACAAAGATCATGTCTACGCCTTACGGCTGGACGGTGCCCCCAAGGCGTATGCCATCACGGATTTGTTAGCGGCGCGTGTGGTGAATGATGTGGTGGGGGAAACGGCCGTTACGCTCATTGCCGCTGGAGACATTGTGGCAGTTGACGGCACCAGCCAGCGCACCGGCCCGGTCACCTACACCTCGGGTGCAGAAATCCGCGCCTTTGCCCGTGGCGAACACATGTTTGTCCCTGGCCCCGATGAGTTTACGGTGCTGGATGAGGACGGCCGTTCCTGGCAAGTCACTGAAGAAGCCCTCATCGGTCCTGATGGCGACACGCTGCATCGCATCAACGGCCATCTGGCCTACTGGTTTGGCTGGTACGCCTTCTACCCTGAAACGGAGCTTTACCGGCCGTAAACAGCCTTGAGACACGGTTTAGAAAAAAATTGCGTATTTCGTGTTGCATAAAACAAGTGCAACACGGAATACGCAATATGCAAAAATCCCGCAACTTCTCAACGCACCTAAAATCTACTTTAGTTTGAAAGCATCTTTCACCATGTCGGCATCAAAGTAGCCGCCCGTGTCGCCGGTAGTAGCATAGCGATAAACGGCCG
>CBDUOF010000303.1:0-7124 GCA_965368765.1 uncultured Anaerolineae bacterium
ATATCCGTAACCGGTTTCATAATCGGGCAGTTTTGTGAGGTCGGTGAGATATTGCAGTCTCCAGGCCTGGTGGGTACCGCGATAGTGTAACATCATACGGGCGAATTCCAGATAGAACTGTGCCACCTCTGTTGGTGTCGGGTCTGTTTCCGCAAGATTCATGGCCTGGTGCATTGACTGCAGTGCCTGTACCCGATCGCGCTGAATGGCGTTTACATATTTACCAGAGTTCCATGTCCCAAGACATCTCGAAAAAGCTCGTTTGGTCACGCGTTGGCGAGCTGGATATGCTCGACGTGGGTCGCATTACCACCGTGCAGGTTGGTCATCACACCATTGCCCTTACGCGTACCGAAGAGGGCTACGGGGCAATTAACAACCGCTGCCCTCATCAGGGTGGCCCGTTAGGCGACGGCTTTTTGCAGGATGGCTATGTCATCTGCCCCTGGCACGCCTACGAATACCACCCCTGCACAGGTGAACCGCCCGGCGGCTACGATGATGCTGTACCGGCCTACGCGGTTGAGGAGCGAGAGGATGGTCTCTATATCGGCGTGCCTGAGGTAGAACATGAGCCTACGCTGATGGATCAGATGGTGGAAGTCATGACCGATTGGGGCGTAGACACCGTGTTTGGCATGGTGGGGCATTCTAACCTTGGGTTGGCCGATGCGTTTCATCAGGCGGCAGAAAACGGCCGTCTTCAATACATCGGCATTCGGCATGAGGGTGCGGCAGCCTTTGCCGCCAGCGGCTACGCCAAGCTCACGGGCAAGCCCGCCGCCTGCTTTTCCATTGCCGGGCCAGGGGCCACCAACCTGCTCACTGGTCTGTGGGATGCCAAAGTAGACCGCGTACCCATTTTAGCCCTGACCGGACAGGTCAACAGCCAGGTTTTGGGGCCAGGGGCGTTTCAAGAAGTACCGCTCAATGAAGCGTTCCAAGCCGTCTCGGCCTGGAGCCAGACCGTTTTGCGCCGCGAAAACGCCACCGAACTCATGGCCCTGGCGCTCAAGCACGCCATCGTCAAGCGAGACGTGGGACATCTTATCTTCCCGGACGAAGTGCAGACGATGCCCGCAGTGAAAAACCCAACGCCACGACCGCAAGACGGCCGTATTGCGCCAGCCCAAATCACCCCGCCAGCTGCCGAACTGGACAAAGCCATCGAGATGATCGAACAGGCCGAAAGGCCAGGAATTATTGTGGGGAATGGGGCGCGGCCGTTTTCCCGGGAAATCATTGCCCTGGCCGAAAAGCTAGACGCACCGGTCATCACCACCTTCAAAGCCAAAGGCACCATCCCCGACAGTCACCCGCTGGCCTGCGGCGTGCTGGGTCGCAGCGGCACGCCCGTCGCCAGCGCCACCATGATGCGCTCCGACCTGCTGCTGGTTTTTGGCGCCAGCTTCAGCAACCACACCAGCATCACCCAAAAACGCCCCGTTATCCAGGTCGATTTTGACCGCATGATGCTGGGCAAGTTTCACGAGGTCACCTTGCCGCTCTGGGGCGAAATCGGCGCCACGCTAGAGCTGTTCACCGAGCGCGTCACGCAGCAAGCCAGGCCCAAACGGCGCGACTATGTGGTGCGTTTGTGGCAAAATTGGCGGGCGGATAAGCAAAAACGAGCCAATACGCCGAGCCAAAGCGGCCGTATTGCCAACGCCGCCATCTTCCAAATCTTGAACGACGTCACCCCGGCCGATGCTGTCATCGCGGTGGACGTGGGCAACAACGCCTACTCCTTTGGCATGTATTTTGAGGCGCAGCGGCAGCATGTGCTCATGTCTGGTTATCTGGGCTCGATTGGCTTTGCCTTCCCAGCGGCGATGGGCGCCTGGGCGGCGGCACCGGAACGCAAGATTATTGCCATCGCTGGAGATGGTGGCTTTGGCCAATACATGGCGGAATTCACAACGGCCGTCAAATACAACATGCCCATCACCCTGGTGCTGCTAAACAATTCCGAACTAGCCAAAATCAGCCGTGAGCAGCGCGGTGGCAACTTCCATGTCTGGCAAACCAGCCTGCACAACCCCAACTTTGCCGATTATGCCCAAAACTGCGGCGGCCTCGGCATTCGCGTGGAGCAGATTGAGCAGTTGCGCCCGGCCCTGGAACAAGCCTTCGCCCACAGCGGCCCCAGCCTCGTCGAAATCATCAGCGCGGCCGACCAGCTATGAGCGGAACACAGAGAACCACGGAGAAGCACGGAGTTACACAGAGATTTAAAGGGATTTTTTTCTCCGTGAACCTCTTTGCCTCCTCTGTGCAACTCCGTGTTCCTGCTTTTTTCCCTGAGTAAACCACAAAGACATGGCGCTTTTTACGTCAAAAGACTTAATGTGGTTTACCCCTAAGGAGTAAACAATGACAATCTCAACAACTAACCAGGTAAAAGTTGCCTCCTGGAGTGAGCTAAAAGACCGTGAACCCGCCTATGCGTTGGTCGCCAACGTCGATTTAGTGGTGATTCGGTACGATGAGACGGTATCGGTTTTGTACGGCCGTTGCCTGCATCGCGGCGCACTCCTGGCCGATGGATCAATCAAAGGCGAGGATTTAATCTGCGGCGTGCACAACTGGGATTATCGGCTGGATACGGGCATCAGTGCCTACAACAACGAGGAAGTCCTGCCCAAATTTAACGCCTGGGTGGATCAAGCTGCCAATGCCGTGTACGTAGACGAAGCTGAAATCGCCGCCTGGGAGCAAGAAAACCCACAGCCTTACCAGCGTGACAAATACCTCGGCCTATATGAAGATACGCACGGCACGGTCAATGAACCGTACAACAAATACATTCGCAATCTCGCTAAAAACGGACTGTCCGGGCATCATGGTGCGGTCTCGGCCATGGGCGTGCCGCTCACGGAACTGCCTCGCTGGGAAGATATTCAAATTCTCACGGCGCAGTTGGCCAAACGGCCGTTGCTCGACGATGTGCCTGTAGGGACTGAACTGATCATTGGGCCAAAGGCAAAACGGCCGCTCAAGCTAGACATTCCCCTCTTTGTCAGCGATATGAGCTTTGGGGCGCTCAGCGAAGAGGCCAAAATTGCCCTGGCGACGGGTGCAGAGCTAGCCGGAACCGGCATTTGTTCCGGCGAAGGCGGCATGCTGCCCGAAGAACAGGCCGCCAACTCCCGCTACTTTTACGAACTGGCTTCCGGTAAATTTGGCTGGGACATTGAAAAAGTGAAAAAGGTGCAGGCGTTCCACTTCAAAGGGGGGCAAGGAGCCAAAACAGGCACCGGCGGTCATCTCCCTGGCAGCAAAGTGGTGGGCAAGATTGCCGAAGTACGCGAGCTGGAGGAAGGTCAGGATGCCGTTAGTCCCGCCACGTTCCCCGATTTGATCACTTTAGAAGATTATCAGCGCGTCGCTGCCGAGGTGCGCCAGGCATCGGGCGGCATTCCCATTGGCTTCAAGCTCTCCGCTCAGCACATCGAAGCGGACATAGATTTTGCCTTGAAAATTGGCGTGGATTACATTATTTTAGACGGCCGTGGTGGCGGAACTGGTGCCGCACCCAATGTCTTCAAAAACAATATCTCCGTGCCCACGATGGTGGCCCTGGCTCGCGCCCGCCGCCATCTTGACAATCGCGGCGTCAGCGGAGAGGTCACGCTCATCATTACTGGTGGACTTCGTACCGAATCTGATTTTGTGAAGGCATTGGCCCTGGGAGCAGACGGGGTCGCCATTGCCAACTCAGCCATGCAAGCCATCGGCTGCCTGGGAATGAGAGCCTGCCACACCAACAACTGCCCGGTAGGCATTGCTACCCAAAAGAAAAATCTGCGCTCTCGCCTCATAGTGCGGCAGTCGGCCAAGCAGTTACAGACTTTTTTTGAGGCAACGGTTCACCTGATGCAGGTATTGGCTCGCGCCTGCGGCCACGATCACCTCAACAAGTTTGAAGGAGGCGACCTCACCACCTGGAACCGCGACATCGCTTATCTGACAGGCGTTGCATTTGGTGGTGTTGTGCCGCTAGACTAACTTTTTTACCTGGGCAAATCTAATGGATGACAACGTGACCAATCACCTTCCTGTCCATGAGCCAATGGACCTTTCAATTGCCTGGCAATATTTGGGCAGCGCCGTCGAACCCTACCACGATCTTTTGCAACCTGCTTTTGGCTACGTGCGGCTTGCCGCCAATGAATGCCTGCTGCGCCAGGGAGAGCGGGGCGACACGCTTTACATTGTCCTGACAGGTCGATTACGGGTGGTTGATGAGAATAGCAGAGGGGAAGAGCAATTTCTAACGTTTAAGGAGCCTGGCGAAGGCGTCGGTGAAATCTCTTTGTTGACAAGTGAACGGAGAACGGCGTCCGTCTTTGCCGAGGTTGAAACGAGGCTGTACTCTTTGTCCCGACAGGCCCTCGATGAGATTGCCAAGCAATCTGCCGAAGCGGGTGACGCGATCAACCGCGCTTTGAAACAGCACATTCATCAATCGCGTCTGAATCATGTTCTCATATTAACCAGTATTTTTAAGGATTTAAGCGAAGAGGTCTTACAGGACTTACAGGCTGAATTAGAGCTGCTCACCGTTGCCAGTGGCGGGGTCATCATGAAGAGCGATGAAGAGGCAGACGCGCTCTATATCATCATTGGTGGCCGACTGCGCGTTGTGAGCAAATCGTCTAAAGGGGGACAAGCTTATACCGTAGACTCTCGCCGAGGGCAAACGGTTGGCGAAATTGGCTTAATTACTGGTGAAAAACGTTCTGCTACCGTATTTGCTGTGCGCGACTCTTTGTTGGCCAGATTGTCCCAAGCGTCCTTTCGAAAGCTGGTACAGAAATACCCCGAGGCAATATTGTCTCAATTTGCTGCCCCCATTATTGCTCGCTTGCGCAGTCAGGTAGCCGGAGCAATATTAAAAACCAGCGCCGTGACCACGATTACGGTTACGGCCGTTGATCACACGGTCCCACTAAAGGATTTCACCGAAAAATTATCGAAAGCTCTGGGCCAACTAGGCGCCACCAAGAGACTTGATAGTGACGCGTGCGAAGCACAGTTGGGGACAGCCAACGTCGCTTATTTGGCAGACACTGATCCCAAGAACGAGAGGTTTGTCTTTTGGCTGAACGAACAGGAAGCAACCCATGAATATGTCGTTTATGAAGCCGACTATGAATTGACCAGCTGGACCGAAAGGTGTATTCGACAGGCAGATATGGTGCTGATTGTCGGCCAGGCACACGCTTCTCCCCAACTTAGTGACATAGAATTGCGCTTAAAGCGCGATGCGATTACTTTGCAAAAAATCCAATGTTTGATCCTGCTGCACAGTAAAGAAACGCATGCGCCAGGGCAAACCTCCGACTGGCTGGCAAACCGAACAGTCCGAGCCCATTATCATATACGGTTGGGAGAAACGGCCGATTATGAACGAATCGGCCGTATGATTACGGGTCATGGGGTTGGCGTGGTTTTAAGTGGCGGCGGGGCACGTGCCCTTGCCCACATTGGCGTTATCCGCGCCCTGGAAGAAAGCGGGATAACCATTGATGCCATCGGTGCCGTCAGCGGTGGTGCCATTGTCGCAGGGTTATGGGCAATGGGTTTACATCATGATGACATTGTGCAAAAGAGCCGTCAAGCAACTGATCGCATCGACTACACCTTCCCGCTGCACGCTCTGACAAGCGGCCGTAACTGGACCAATGCGATGAGAAATCTCTTTGGGGACGTGTGCATTGAAGATTTATGGCGGCGTTTCTTCTGCATCTCCACAAATCTATCGCAAGCCAAATTACACAGCCATGAGTCAGGCTCGCTCATGCATGCGGTTCGAGCCAGCACAGCCATTCCCGGCATCCTACCACCTGTGTTTCACGAAGGGGTTGTGTTGGTAGATGGCGGTATCATCAACAACTTGCCAGCGGATCTAATGAGAGCCCATCCAGACATCGGTCAAGTTATCGCAATCGATGTTGGCATGGCCGATTCATCGGCAATGGTCAAGCCGTTTGATTATGCCATATCAGGCTGGAAGTCACTCTGGAGCCGCCTATCGCCCTGGGCCAACCGTCCCACAGCGCCCGCTATCAGCGATGTTTTGCTGCGCTCAATCTCGATTACAAACACGCAATCGGCCAAAGCCACCAAGCACCTTGTTGACCTTTTTCTTAAGCCGCCGGTGCAAACGTTTGGTCTCATGGATTTTGACAAAATAGAGGCGTTGGCTGAGATTGGCTATGACTATGCCTGTAAAGAAATCAGTAAATGGCAAAATGAGCGCCTAGAAAAATAGCGACTTATGCCGGGCCAATCAGGGGGTTGGCGTGGCTGTTGGCGTTTGGGTAGGGGTTGGCGTGGCGGTGGGGAATGCGCCTTGCCAGGTGAAAAAGGCATCGGCACTGCTGCGGCCGCCAAAAGTGTAAATGGGCAGGCCGTCTGAGCGGAAGTCGGTAACCTGAACAATGCTAACGCGCCAACGCATTTCAAACATCTCTGGCGTCGTGGGGCGCCATTCAGACGGAACGCGATAGGCGGTGTCGCGCGTAAAGCCGCGCTGGGGCAACCCATCGAGATCATTGATGTTGGTAAGCTCAATCATGTACATTTCCGACTCGGTGAGTGGTTTTACGGCCGTCCACTGCAGCGCAATCGTGGCATCTAACGTATCGACCACCGTCCCGGCAATCGGGTAAAGCAGCTGCGCCCCTGGCGGCGGCAGCGTTTCCGTTGGCGTGGGAGACGGTCCCGGCGTAGGCGGCAACGATTGTCCGTACACAATTTCGGGAATACATATTGGGTCACCCGGCTGAAGCAAAGAAGGATCTTCAATCCGGTTTACCTTGGCCAGCAAATCGAACGGCACACCAAAACGGCTGGCAATCCCCACAATGGAATCCCCACCCTGTACCTGATACAAATCACAGCCAGTCGGATCAACAATGACCGTTTCACCGTTGATGTTGGCCGCCAGGATTTGCAGTGGTGGCGTGGCTGTCGGCCAGGGAATGATCAATTCTTGACTCAGTTGCACCTGCGTGTCGGTGGCAAACCCATTGGTCGCGGCAATGCTTTCTGGTGAGATGCGATACAGCAGCGAAATGCCAATCAAGGTCTCTCCACTACTCACGGTGTGGCTGCGG
>CBDUOF010000304.1:0-7123 GCA_965368765.1 uncultured Anaerolineae bacterium
CAGACGCCAATATTATTGCCCTACAAATATTTTCCTTGTTCAACAACAGCACCTACTGCGGTGGTTATAGCAACTGTGTGCTTACTTTTACCAGCGACCAGATTTCAGCGCTGGAGCGCGTGTATGAACTGCGCAACATCTATGATATTGCTAGCGTGAACATGAGTCTGGGCGGTGGACAATATTCAGCGGCTTGCGACAGCGACGGCCGTAAAGCAGCCATTGATAATTTGCTGGCGGCGGGCATTGCTACCGTCATTGCTTCGGGAAACGACGGCTACCGTAACAGCCTGGGCGCCCCTGGTTGCATCTCCTCTGCCATTACCGTTGGCGCGACGGATGATGCCGACAGTGTGGCCTATTTTTCGAACATTTCGCCCCTGGTGGATTTGGTCGCACCAGGCGTGAGTATTTACGCAGCCATCCCTGGTGGGGCCGGTACCAAGCAGGGGACGTCTATGGCAACCCCGCACGTTGCTGGCGCGTGGGCGTTGTTTAAGCAAGCGCTACCTAACGCCACTGTTGCTGAGGCGCTAACCGCCTTCCAGGCTGGCGCAGTTTTAGTAGATGATAGTCGCAGCAGTGGGATAGAAACTGATTTGGCGCGGATCAACGTGAACAATGCTATCAACTCGTACGTGACCGGGCTCACGGTAGAGATCGCCGCTTCAGAAAGCTATTTGCTGCCCAACAGTGAGGTCACGTTTACCATAAACGTCAGCAATGCGACTGATACGGCCGCTTCGCAAGTTGTGCTAACAGCCCCGTTACCTACACCCCTTTCGCTTCAAAGTGGCTCGCTAAGCGGCGATGCTGCTGTCGCTAACGGCACAATCACCTGGACAACCGGACAAACTCTGAATCCTGGCCAATCGTTAAGCCGCTCGGTGACGTTTACTGTAGGAAGCAGCGCGCAGGCTGGTGATGTCTTATTTACGGTGACGGCCGTTTCGCCGGCACTCGATGAGGCGCGGCAAGGTTCCGCTGTTCTCAGCATCACAGAAGTGGTGGGTTGTGGCTTTAACGATGGCTTTGAGTCTGGTTCGTTAAGCTCAGCCTGGGAAACGGCCGTTACCGAAGAGGGTCGCGTGCAGGTGAGAACCGAACTGCCCAACAGTGGCAGCTACAGTGTCGTCTTGGATGACAGCGTAGCCGGGGCAGCCAAATCAGAAGCGGCGCTTATTTTAACCGCTGATCTTACGGGACAGGCCGAAGCGGACTTGCTTTTTAGCTGGTACGATTTGGGTGATGAGTATGATGCCGATTTTGATGGCGTGTTTGTTCGCGAACAGCCGGGCGATGCCTGGTTAAAAGTATACAATTTTAGCGGCAGCAACCACGAGGCCTATCAAGATGCCCTAATCGATTTAAAAGCAGTCGCCACAGAAAATGGACTCAGCCTCACCGACCGTTTCCAAATCAAGTTTGGCTTTTACGACAACTTCTCGTTTACACCTGACGGCATCGGCAGTGGGGATGGCTATTCAATCGACGATGTGCGTTTTCGCTGCGTGCCTCGTGGTCTGGCAGTGACTCAGACCATAGACAACCAAAGCCCAAAGCCCGGCAGTGCCGTGAATTTCCAGATTGTCGTGACGAACAATGAAACGATTGCAGCGTCCAATGCCATCATCAACTTTATTATGGCGCAGGGATTGGCAATGAATGGGCAGGTGGTGGTAGATGGCGCAACGGCCGTTTCTGGCACAACACCGCCGTTGCTTGCCAGCGGCCTAACCATTGCTCCCGGGCAGCAGATTGTTATTACTGTGCCCACCCTGGTGGCTCAAGATTTAGCACCGGGGACCATCCTGCAAAACGTAATCATGGTAAGCAGCGACGAGTTTGGCAGCCCTCCACCGACCACGCAGTCAATAACCGTCGTTGCAGACAGCTACCAGCTATTTCTTCCCTTTATTACTCGCTAGAGACGCCATTTTCGCTCCTTATTTTTAGCAAAGAGCCCGGTGATTTTCTCCATCACCGGGCTCTTTGTGTTAGGAATCTAAGGGTAGTAGGACGTCTTAGCCAAAGCGGTCCTTGAGCAAATCCTCCAGGGTTGGTTGGCCAATGCCTTGATACACATACCGTACGCGCTGGCTGGGCAGCTTGATGTTCACGATCTTGCCCAAGTCAATCGGCGTGGCAATAAGTACCAGATCCGCATTGGAACGATTAATGGTTTCTTCAAGATCAGCAATCTGGTCGCCACCGTATCCCATGGCAGGTAAAACAGCACCAGTGCCGGGATATTTGGCATAGGTTGCCGCGATAGATCGCACGGCAAACGGCCGTGGATCAATAATCTCCGCTGCGCCAAAGTTTCGTGCGGCGACAACGCCCGCCCCGTAAGCCATCTCGCCGTGGGTGAGGGTGGGACCATCTTCAACCACCAGCACCTTTTTACCACGAATGGCACCCGGATCATCGACAAAAATTGGCGAGGCGGCGTTGATCAGCACCGCAGTGGGGTTTACGGCCCGTATGTTTTGCTGCACGGTTAGAATATCTGCGTAATCGGCCGTATCTACCTTATTCAGAATAACGGCTGCCGCCAGCCGCAGGTTGGTTTCTCCCGGATGGTAGCGCAATTCGTGCCCGGCGCGATGGGGATCTGCCACCACAATATGGAAATCAGAAAGATAGAACGGTAAGTCGTTGTTGCCCCCGTCCCAAATAATGATATCAGCTTCTTTTTCAGCCTCGCGCAAAATGGCTTCATAATCGACGCCAGCGTAGATGACTGCGCCGCGCTCCACGTATGGCTCATACTCCTCACGCTCTTCGATGGTGCACTCATGTTTGTCCATGTCGGCATAGGTGGCAAAGCGCTGCACTGCTTGTGCCGCCAAATTGCCGTATGGCATGGGATGGCGTATGGCCACTACCCGCTGGAAGCCAAGCTGCTTTTGCAGAACTTCCAGCACGTAGCGCGATGTTTGGCTCTTGCCGCAGCCGGTTCGTACAGCACAAACCGAGACGAGCGGCTTGGTTGATTTCAGCATGGTGAGGCGGGGATTCATGAAGCGGAAGCCGGCCCCGGCGGCCAAAACACGGGAGGCTAGATGCATGACATATTCGTGAGAAACATCGGAATAAGAGAAGAAAACATCGTCAATTTTGTGGTCGCGAATCAACGGTTCCAGGTGGTCTTCAGGATAAATGGGAATGCCTTCGGGGTAGAGCGGGCCAGAAAGCGCCGGGGGATAGCGACGGCCGTCTATATTGGGAATCTGTGTGGCAGTGAAGGCAACCACTTCGACCTGGTCGTTATTGCGTAAGGCCGTGTTGAAGTCATGAAAATCGCGGCCAGCGGCCCCCATAATGAGCACTCGCTGGCGAGATGGTTGAGACATGTAAAACCTCCTAAGTGACCGTCCGCAAATTCGTTAGCGGAATGGGCGGTCGGTTAACTAGAAAGCGGCCGTTCAATCGACTCGGGATAAGTAATTGGTAACCGCTTGCTAAGTGTTGGAAATGTGGATATTTCCAGTTTAGCCAGGAAGTTTTGTTGCGTCGCTAACGATTGTCACTGCTTTGCCTGTGGATTGTCAGAAAGTCCGCACGCACCTTACTGGTTCGTGAGAGATGAAACGCAGCGGAAACCATCGGGAATGCCTCTGGAATTAGGTGAGTTGCCACCCCGTCGAGCGGTACGGACGCTGTTTTCATCGCCAACCCAGCCGCCACCTCGCAGTACTTTTGACCTGCCGCTGGCTGCCCCGACAGGGTTATGCTGTAAATCTGCCGGGTAGGGGCCTTGCCAGTCGTTGACCCATTCCCATACGTTCCCGGCCATATCAAAAGTGCCCACCCAGCTACGGCCGTCTGGAAAGCTGCCCACTGGTGAGGTCAAGGCATAGCCGTCATCGACCGTCTCATCCTTCCAGCTTTGGGAGCAGTTGGTATCACAGTAGTTAAGCTTGGTGCTGTCGAACTCATTTCCCCACGGATAAATGAAACCGTCACTGCCCCGCGCCGCATATTCCCACTGAGCCTCCGAAGGCAAAGCGCCCCCAACCCATTCACAGTAGGCCAGAGCATCATGCCAGCTCACCTGGGTGACAGGATGATTATCGCTGGCTGTGGCGTCTGGACCGGTGGGATACTCCCAGGAAACGCCCGGCTGTAAGCGCCAACTGCCGTCAAAAACGTAGCCAGTTCCCTGTAACTCGGCCGTTGTCTCATGGCCTGTTGCCTCGATGAAGATGCGGAACTGAGCCACTGTGACTTCGGTCTGATCTATCCAGAAGGCAGTTAGTTCAACGGGGTGTTGGGGAAATTCATTGGCATCGGCCGTTTCAAATGACGCTGGACTGCCCATCATGAATATGCCAGCAGGAACATAAACCTGAACCATGCCATCTCTTTCACGCACGATTTCTGAACCGAGGGCAAAAGGTCTTTCGCTATGGGTGGCCGAAGGCGCTGCGCTAACGGCGGTAGCTGTTGCCTTGGTTGTGGGGGTGATGATCGGGATTGGAACGGACGTACTGGGTTCGGCGCTGGGGACAGCTTGGGATTGGCAGCTTATGAAAAAAAAGATATTTGCCAGTACGAGACCTGAAATTTGCAGCTTGAAGTTACTAAATTTAGATCGCATAAACACCTCGTTTTTAATTGGGTGGGGTTTACGTTCGTAAAATTTTGTAACTATCCAGTTCGTTCATTGCCACGCTTGAAGTTGCCAGTGGCTTTGGCCATCACCAATTGGGCCTCTTTATGGTCGAGGTTGGCGATTCGGCTCATAAACTTTTGAGCTTCTTTACCCTTTAAAACAGTTACTTGTTTGCCATGCCAGGCAATGAATACCTTTTTGTCTTTGTTGATGCGATATGTAAAAACCTCGTCGTCCAGGAGATTCCGTTTGTCGATTTCAGGCATTTAATCCTCGTACAAATCATGGTAATTGAGCCAGGCCATTGACCAGGGCAAATCGGCCTCATCGCGTCCCTTCGGCAAAAGATCCATGTAATGGTAAGCCCCATTCATCATATCAAGCCCACGCGAATAGGTCGAATAGGTGTGATAAACGGTGCCATCCGCGTCTTTGTAAAACACAGAAATGCCAGGGGTTTCACCCGCATTGTCGTGTGGTTTGTAGTTGTAGCTAGCGGTGCCGTTCGCCACGCTTTCAGGTGTAAAGGAGACATGGTAATCGAAGTTGAAATCTGAACCGTAGGCGGAAACCCACTTGAAATTCCAGCCCATTTTTTGCTTATACCGTTCTATTTTGGCGAAAGGGGCCAGGGAGACGGCCAGCAAGGTAGCGTCGCGCGCGGCCAGATGCACGTCAATGCCGTTAAAATTATCTGCCCAAAATGAGCAGCTCGGGCAACCCCGCTCACCCCAATCTGGCCCATACATAAAGTGGTAGACGATGAGTTGGCTCTTTCCGGCAAATAAATCGGACAGCGTTTCCGGTCCATTTGGCCCTAAAAATTGATACTTTTTTTCAACTCTTGTCCAGGGCATTTCACGTCGCTGCTGGCTCAACTCGTCGCGGAGGCGGGTAAATTCCTTTTCTTTGGCTAGAAACTCGCGCCGTGCCTGGTGCCATTCATCCGGGGAAACGATTTTATGTGTGGTCATTTTCCATCCTTTTACAACGTTTACCTCAACGACGAATGGTGCCTGCTATTTTCGACAGAGGTTTGCTCAACCCAGTGTGTAGTCAAAGGTGTAGCTGTGCTTGCCGTTGTCAATGTGGATGGTCATTTTGCCGGTTAAATCAGCCAGCTCGCCTGTTCCCGAATCAGGTACGACTTCCAAAACGAGGCGGCTTTCTCTGGCATTCATGATGCCAAAGTGCTGCAGGACAAAGGTGCCACGCTTGCCGTGCAGTGTGCCGCTCGCCTGCTCAAGCGCTACATAACCGGCAGCGCCTTCGACTGGCGTCATTGCCGTGAGCATTTCACCAAGACTCCTGGCCTCAAGCTCGCCACGAAATGTTTTGTCAATTGACATGCGGCCAAGCGCCACACCTTCACTGCCTGTGGCATAAGCATCGAGCGGCTGCAGATTGACTTCAAATTCACCAGTTGCTTGCATAGTTCCTCCTATGTTTGGTTGGTTAATTGGGCCTGTAGTTTTTTGGGTGCAATCATAAACCAGCTGTCGCTGATGTAAAACTGCAAATCGTCGTCATTTATCTGATTCAATTGAATGCCAATCCAGCCTTTGGTACCAACATAAGGCGGTTTAAAAAAGGTTTTCGGATTGGTGTTAATGAGTTGCTCCTGCAGCCCTGGGGAGGCAGCTACCCAAACGGCCGTTCGCCCGTCATTATGATGATTATCGGCAAACATGACAAACACCTTCTTGCGCACAAAAAAGGTGGGCTGCCCATGCGACGGCCGCTCAGTGACCTTTGGAAATTCAAAGCAAATGTTGTGCACGCGATTTAGCTGGGCTTCAGTCATGAACCATTCCTTTGCTCCGGGCCTTGCCCACCCAGCCTGGCGCCGACCCTACTTTTTGTCCCAGAAACAGGCTCAATTGTGCCGCATGTTCCTGGACATGGCGCAGGTTGTAAAGGAGCAGTTCAGCCACGCTCATTTCGGGCCAATCCGTTCTAACGCGCTGTGGCGCAAATGCATCAGTCAAGGCTGCAAGTCTGGTTTGGCATTTGTTACGGCCGTATCTCAAATAACCCCGCAGCTCATCCTTTGTGTACATACGTTCAGGCAGCTGCCCGGCTTCAAACTCGGATAGCGTGAAAGGGGCAGGTGGGGCAAAGTTTACGGCCGTTTCTGACAGGTAAAAGTCGAGCCAAAAAAGCGCATGAAAGGCAATATTCCAGAACTCGGCGAATCCATAGTCTATCCCTTGTTCATGATAGAGTGGCTCTTGCCAGAGTTCGTCAGGGCAAGCCTGTATGGCATTGTCCAGCATATCAATGGCTGCCCCAAATTGATTCCAAATGATTACTTTCCAGGTCGTATCCATTTCGATGTTCCTTAATCCTTGAAGCCCAGGTCTAATATTATCTTTAAAGGTCACAGTAAAAGGTTAACCCATTGCCGTCCAAATCATAAAAGGCAAACTCGCGGGTGCTCCAGGCGGTGTCGCGTAATTTCGTTTGCCCATGAAACACATCTTGCTGGCTGTACTCAGCAAATAG
>CBDUOF010000305.1:0-7088 GCA_965368765.1 uncultured Anaerolineae bacterium
TAGACGCGGCCTGGGAACAATGGGCTTTGTCACCGGATGAGGAAGAATTGGCTAAACGATATTGTCAGAAGGTTCAGATCGTGGTCACGGGCGGCTTTAATCCGGCTAAAATTGCCCGATTTGAGAAACTCCAGGTGCCGGTTGATATTTATGGAGTTGGCTCTTCATTGCTGTTGAATGATAAAGAAACGAATACGGATTTTACGGCGGACGTGGTGCGCGTTTCGATTAATGGACAGTGGCACGATATGGCAAAAATCGGCCGTAGGGCAAATGAGAACAGCCAGCTCCTGCCAGTGGATTTAACAGGCTTGTAAGCCGCTTTTACAGAATGAAATACTATATCTATTCAGGAACTAGTTTCCAACGAGGTTGTATTGATAGATGAAAGAAGATGAGCTGGAGTTTGACGCATTGTTTCGGCGCGGAACTGAGCTTTTGCAACGTGGCAAGGTGAATGATGCCGTTTCTACCTTGCAGAAAGCCCATGCCATGCGGCCAGAGCACGATGATGCAACGCTTAATTTAAGTGGCGCCTATATTTTAACGAAAAAGTTTAAGCAAGCGGCCAAGCTGTTGGAAGGGCTGCGCGCGAAAGATCCTGACAATGCAATGATTTGGACAAATCTGGGCGCTGCTTATCTAGGGAATCCTATTTTGGCCAACAATGATGAACAGTTAGCGGCCATTGCAGCTTTTGAGCGGGCGCTGGCGCTTGATCCTGTCGCTCCCAGTGTTGCCTATAATATTGGGCTCATTTACCGAGACAGGCGTGAGCATGAGCAGGCAATTGCCTGGTTTGAGCGTGCTGTTCAGACAAACCCTAATGACAAAGATGCCCGTAATTTACTTGATAAACTGCGCAAGATGGACGGCCGTACGCCATAGCTGTTCGCATATACAAGATGAGGCTTATGACTTCCCCTACACTTCCCTTTGTTAACCGTATGGCAGCCGAAGGATTGCCTTCTATATTCATTGATACCTTTGCCTTCTACTATGAGCAATTGCTGACCGGTCAGACAGGTTATATTCCAGAAGACGAAATTCAACCGGTAGGGCAGATTCCTGATGCCGAGCAGTTTTCCAGCCGATTGGCTCAAATTGGTAGAAAGGCACTGCCGCAAACGGCCCTCATCAAACTGAACGGTGGCCTGGGCACCAGCATGGGGTTAGAACAGGCAAAATCTTTGCTGCCCGTGAAAGATGGCTACACCTTCTTAGATATTATTGCCCATCAGGCTCGGCTGGCTGGCGTGCCCCTGTTGCTCATGAATAGTTTTTCTACGGAGGCCGACTCGCTCGCCCTGCTGGAAAAACACCCAGAGCTCAATCATGATTTACCAGCGAGCTTTTTACAGCACAAAGAGCCAAAAATCCGGCAAGACAACCTTCAGCCGGTTGAGTGGCCAGAAGAGCCGGAACTGGCCTGGTGTCCGCCTGGACATGGCGATATTTATGCGGCTCTGGTCACGAGCGGAATGCTGCCAGCACTGTTGGAGAAGGGGTACGAATATGCCTTTGTGGCCAACGCTGATAATTTGGGTGCGGTCATTGATCTGGCCATTCTGGGCTACTTTGTAGAAAATGAGATTCCCTTCATGATGGAAGTTGCCGATCGCACCGATATGGACAAGAAAGGTGGCCATTTGGCCCAGCGGCGGGATGGTCAATTAATCCTGCGAGAATCGGCGCAATGTCCGCCGGACGATACGGCCGCTTTCCAAAACATCCGGCGCCATAAATATTTCAACACCAACAATCTTTGGTTTCATTTGCCCACGCTGTACCGACAAATGAAGGCGCACGACAATCGGCTGGGGCTGCCAATGATCCGCAATAGTAAAACCGTTGATCCCCGTGACCCGGATTCAGTCCCGGTTTATCAGCTGGAAACGGCCATGGGTTCCGCCATTGCTGTTTTTAAAGGGGCGCAGGCGATTCGCGTGCCTCGCAGTCGATTTGCCCCGGTGAAAACGACTGAAGATTTGCTGGCAGTTCGCTCTGATGCGTACACCCTGACAGAGGAGTTCTGTGTTGTACCCAGTGGCAATCGGCAAATGCGCCACTTTAACATTAATCTAGACGGCCGTTTTTATAAGCTGGTTAGCGATTTGGAAGCCAGGTTCCCGCATGGCGCACCTTCCTTGGTAAAAAACAGCAGTCTGACGGTCGAAGGCGATTTTTGTTTTGGTAAGGATGTCGTTTGTCGGGGCGACGTTTGCCTGCAGAACGCTGGCCAGGCACCGGTAGAGATACCAGACGGTACAATTTTGTCTGGCGACTACCATTACCCTTAGCCTATCCTTTTTTCTCGCGAAATCGGGGTGTTCTGAAACTGGTTGTGATACAATTACGGGCATGAGTCAATCTCTTGTGATTATTGGTGGTGGGCTAGCCGGAAGCGAAGCAGCATGGCAAGTTGCAGAGCATGGCATCCAGGTAAAACTGTATGAAATGCGGCCTCAGCGACCCACGCCGGCGCACGTGACCAGCCACCTCGCGGAGCTGGTTTGCAGCAATTCCCTGGGTTCTATGCTGCCCCATAAAGCACCTGGCTTGCTGAAGGCTGAACTGCGTGGTCTTGGCTCAATGATTTTGGACTGTGCCCGACAAACGGCCGTACCGGCAGGCTCCTCATTGGCAGTGGATAGAGATAAATTTGCTGAGCTGGTCACGGCCAAAATTGAAGCCCATCCCAACATCTCGGTAATTCGTGAAGAAGCAACGGCCGTTCCTCCTGGTCCTGCTATCATCGCCAGCGGGCCGCTAACCTCCCTGGCGCTTACCAAAAGCATCAGCCAACTTTCTGGCGAAGAATACCTCTACTTTTATGATGCTGTTTCCCCTATTGTGGATCATGAGACGATAGACACCACCATTGCCTTCCGCCAATCCCGCTATGACAAGGGAGGCGAAGAAGGGGATTACATCAACTGCCCCATGACCAAAGAAGAGTATGATCGGTTTTGTGATGCGCTGCTGGCCGCCGAAACGATTACGCTCAAACAGTTTGAGCAGGAAGACCCGCACTTTTTTGAAGGCTGTATGCCTGTGGAGGTGATGGCCCGTCGCGGCCGCAAAGCCCTGGCTTTTGGCCCGATGCGTCCCGTTGGCCTGATTGATCCTCGCAGCGGCAAACGGCCGTATGCCGTCGTGCAGCTAAGGCAGGACAACTTAATTGGCTCTCTGTACAACATCGTGGGCTTCCAAACAAATCTGAAGTGGGGCGAGCAAAAGCGCGTGCTGCGGCTGATTCCTGGCCTGGAAAACGCTGAATTTTTGCGGTACGGCATGATGCACCGCAATACTTACATCAATGCGCCTCGCCTGCTACAGCCCACGCTGCAATATCGTGGCCGTTCTGACCTCTTTTTCGCCGGGCAGATTACTGGCGTTGAAGGGTATATGGGCAATGCCGCAACTGGATTGGTTGCGGGCCTGAATGCCGCCCGGTTGCTCCAGCAGCAGATGCCGCTTATTTTACCCACCAATACGATGTTGGGAGCCTTGTGCCATTACGTGACCCATGCCAGTATTAAAGATTTCCAACCGATGAAGGCCAATTTTGGCCTGTTTCCACAGCCTCAAACCCAAATGCCCAAAGCTGAGCGATACCAGTGGTACAGCTCGCGTGCTCTAACGTCCATGCGCCGCTTTGCCCGGAACAACGGCGTTACTTATGATCGATACATTGCCGAGGCTAATTTAGGAGAAGAAGTGACGGAGCAATTTACGGCCGTTATTTAAGCAGTATCAGGAGATGTCAGGAGAGAATGCTTGGCTGAAAATCTGAAGTTGTGGCTGCGACAACAATCTGCCATGCTCTGCGCCGTGACGCTGAGACGGGCGCCAAATATGTTGCCTGATGAAGACGACCTGATCCAGTTTCTGGGCGTCCTGGTCAACAGCGTTGGCGGTTTAAGAGAATTACAGCTCGCCGCTGTGCAATCCTGGGCCATCGTCTCCATTGGGCATGACGCGCCCGCTGCCTATGATTGGATGGTGCTGTTGAGAGTGCTTAAAGAGGAAATCGGCCGTAGCCTGGTACAGCACTTTCCACCTGACGAGGCGCTGGCTGGCTGGCGACAAATTGATGATGTGCTTACCTACGCCATTATCGAAGCGACCCAGCTTTCATCCGATATGCAGCGCTCTGAGCTGCTTAGCCACATGGAGCAGCTGCGCACCCAGCAAGAAAAATTCAAGGAAAGCAAAACCAAATTTATTGCCGTGGCTGCCCATGAGCTGAAAACGCCGCTCACGATTTTAGAAGGGTATACCAACATTTTAAAGGCAGAAACTCAAAACGATCCGCAACTGCATATTTACCTTGAAGGGCTGGGCAACGGCTTCCGCCGAATGCACGAAATTATTGGGGATATGCTGGATGTCTCACTGCTTGATTTGCGCACGGTGGAGCTTAAACATCAAGAAATTAATCTGGAAAAAACCGTATTGTTGGTCGCCGACAGCGTGGATAGATATTATGCGACGCGACGGGTCGCCTTGAAAATTCTTCCCTTTGAATTTGAGAATAACACCTTTGGTGATCCCGAAAAGCTTAAGAAGGCGCTCACCAAAATATTGATGAACGGTCTTAAATATACGCCAGACGGCGGCGAAGTCGTGGTATCGGGCAGTTTGGTGCGGCAAGATGAGGTGACAGAGGATTTGGCCGGGTTTGTTGATATTCAGGTGACCGATTCAGGCATTGGCATCGAAGCAGAGAATCTGGAAACGATCTTTGAGAAGTTTGGCAGCATCGCTGACGCCAGTCTGCATTCGTCAAGTAAAACGAAATTTAAGGGGGGCGGGCCCGGCCTGGGTTTGCCCATTGCGCGAGGCATAGTCGACGCGCACGGTGGACGTGTTTGGGCAGAAAGCCCGGGCTGCAATGAAGAAACCTGCCCTGGCAGCACGTTTCATATTGAACTGCCAATTTGGCTGCAAGCGCCAACGCTACCATCGGAATTTTAGTCCGTGGTCAATCAATTAGAAGCCAAATTAGAAGCCAAACGCGGCTTTCCTTCCGAGCATATTGAGGTAAATGAATGGACGTATCTGTAGACGTTGTGGTGAAAAAGGTAACGGTGTACCCAGATCGCGCCCGGGTGACAGGTGTGGGCCACTGTGAGCTGGCTAGTGGCCGCCAGCGATTGGTTGTGCCTCAGTTGCCTTTGACAATGGACGTGAACTCGATTCGCGTGCGTGGCAGTGGCACCGCCAGGGTGCGCCTGCTTGGGGTTGAGGTAACGCGCCAATTTTTCGAAGAGGCCCCTGAAGAAGCGGTGCGTGAGCTTGAAACGGCCGTTCAAGAAGCCCAGGATGCGTTGCGGGTGCTAGAAGACCAAAAAGCAGGCTGGCAGGCACACGCCACCTACCTGGATGGCATTCGTCAGGCAACGGCCGAATTTGCCAAGGGTCTCTCGCGAGGCAAAACCACTGTTGCTGAGCAGCAGCAGGTGATTGCTTTTTTGCAGGAACAGGATAGCGCCATGCGTACGGCCGTTCGGGAGCTGGAGCAGCAGCAGCGTGAAGTGATGCGTCGCCTGCAAAAATTGCAGCAGGAGCTAAAGCAGATTCGCGCCACCAAGCCACCCCAGCAATATGAGGCACATATTGACGTGGAGGTGATGGATGACGGTCATTTTGAGCCTGAGGTGAGCTATGTGGTTCACCAGGCAGGCTGGCAGCCGCTGTATGACATACGCTTGCTGGAGGAAAACGGCCGTTACGCGCTGGAGCTCAGCTATTTGGCTCAGGTGACCCAGCGCAGTGGGCAGGCATGGTCGCAGGTGGAGCTGGCGGTGTCTACGGCACGCCCGGCCCTCAACCAGAAGCTGCCCAAAATTCGTCCCTGGTACATCCGGGAATATCAGCCGCCGCAGCCGCGTCAATTGGTGCGTTCTGCCAAGCCTGCGCCAATGGCTGCCGCCAAAATGGAAATGGTTGCAGACGCTGCCCCAGCAGAAGCGGTCTTTGAAGCACCCGCTGCGGCAGAAACCGTCACGGCAGAAGTCCAGTCAGACGGTACGGCCGTAACCTTTACGGCGCCGGGTCACACCGATATTCCCAATGATGGCTCGCCGCACAAAACGGTATTGCAACAAATCCGGCTGGAGCCGAAGCTGGATTATCTGACCATCCCCAAGCTCAATGATGCCGTTTTCCGCCGCGCCACCGTGGCGTACAATCAATCTGGCCCTCTCCTGTCTGGTTCAGCCAGCCTATTTGTCGGCGAAGAGTATATTGGTCAAACCCAAATTAAGTTCACTGCTGAAGGGGATGAACTCGAGCTACTCCTTGGCGTAGAAGATCGCATTTCTGTGGAGCGAAAGCTCTCCCGGCGAGATGTAGACAAGAAGTTGCTCCGCGATCAGCGACAGCTGCGCTATGGTTACACAATTGAGCTGAAAAACCTGCTAAAATCAGAGGCACAGATCGTTGTGAAGGATCACATTCCGGTTTCGCGTCATGAGCAGATCAAGGTAAAATTAGACAATGTCCGGCCACAACCCACGGAACAATCTGATCTAAATCTACTCGAATGGTCGTTGGCATTGCCCGGCGGCAGCGAAAAAATTGTAGAATACGACTATACCGTTGAACATCCCCGTAATTTGCAGGTTGCAGGCTTGTTGGATTGATTTTTGTGAAGCGTAGAAAGTGAAACGTGGGTTGTTCTGATCCATTCACTACCGAAAACTGATTCTGAGCGGAGGCGCATATTTCTCAGCAATTTTATGAAACAGGTCAGCCACAAGAGCAAGCATTTTTGGTTGGCGCGGAACTAAAACATGGACGGCCGTTGCTGCCCGTTGAAGATAGTCTTCTGGAGCTGGCGCGGTTAGCCGAGACGGCAGGGCTTTCTGTAGTGGGGCAAACGATCCAGCGATTTGATCGGCCAGACAGCGCGACTTATATCGGATCCGGCAAGGTTGAGGAAGTCAAGATTCTCATTGAAGAATTAGGGGCAACGGTTGTCATTTTTGATGAAGAGCTGACCCCTCGCCACCAGCGCGAACTGGAAAAAGCGTTTGGTGAAGAGGTCAAAGTGATTGATAGGACGGCGCTGATTTTGGATA
>CBDUOF010000306.1:0-7076 GCA_965368765.1 uncultured Anaerolineae bacterium
ACCCAATGGCGTATTGACGCCGGATCAGCTTAGCAACGACGTCACTGGGCAAATTTTGGTTACCGGATGCCTCAATGATCTGGAATTGTTTCATCGCGCCGAAGATTTAGGTGTACGCGGGCTGATTACAGGAAGTGCGACGGCCGAACTGTGCCGGGCCAGCCAGGCATCGCCGCTGCCCCTGATTGTCACCGATGGCATTGGCATAGGTGGCATGGCGCCACCAATATACGAATTATTGCAGCAGGCAGACGGCCGTTCGGTCTCATTATTTGGGGCATACAACCCTCAAGCTGGTCAGCGTCCCGAAATTATTTTGCCGCAAGCTGCCTCACTTGGCCTGGATGCAGCAACCGTTGAGAAAACATTGGTACCGGGCCAGCTGGTTCGAATTTTGGATGCGGCACAAGCTGGGCAAGTGGGTACAATTAAACATATCTATCAGCGGCTTCAGCCAACGACGATTGGCATCAAGGCTTCCGGGGTAGACGTAGAACTACCAGATGGCCAAATCTTATTTGTGCCGACAGCCAACCTTGATGTGATTGTGTAGCAAGCCTGTCGGTGTGAAGTTGTCTGCTGCTAAATAAACATTTATCTGTGTCGTCACAGTTTTGAATGGAGGAAATTATGCAACAAGAAGAGTATATTGAGGACGATTTTCTGGAAGAGGAAAGATCCTCGAATCGCCGCCAATTTTTAATTGGAGTTGGTGTACTGGTTTCGTTGTTTATTTTGATGGGTGCCTGTACTGCTTTTTTCCTGGTCAATAATCGCGCCGCTGAGAGCCGGGCTGCAGAAAGTGCCGTTATTGAAACACGCAATGCAGAGACGTTGGCCTCCAACTCAGCGACAGCTGCTGCTGCAACGGATGTGGCTGCGGCGGCACCAACCAATACGCCAGAGCCAACGGCCGTTCCTACAGAGACGGCTGAACCCAATACGCCCACACCAACCAACACGCCTGTCGTGGATGCCGAGGCGGAAGTTGAAGCTGATGCAGCCAATGACAATACGAATGAAGCAGCGGAGGATATTACCGGAACGCCCGGTAGTGAGAATGGGACCGATGGGACTAAGGATGATGGTTCAGCTGATGATGCGACGCCGACGCCGCTCTCTGCCCTGAGTGAAACGGGGGATGGAAGCGGTGACGCGCTGCCCCAAACCGGTTTGGATACCTGGGGGATTGTGGTTGCTGCATTTGTCTTGGTAGGTTTGTTTATTTTTGCACGACGGTTGCGCACGACGGGTTAGACCTGGGGCCGTTCATAACCTCATCGTAAACTTACGGTAATTCGTAACCCGATATTGCTTAGAGAGGGTTTGTCTATCAAACAACCAGCGTCACTTGTACCAGGCGCCGGTTGTTTTTTTTATGATTGTGAACCATAACGGCCGTTTTCAACCAGCCATTATTCCCCATCAAAAGAAGATACGTCAGAAATTCAGTACAAAATTCACAACGCAAAACCTATCATCCGTGCTGTATAATGAACATCGAAACTTCTAGGAATTGTCAGTAGGCGGCGAATATCTTTTGAACAATATCGAACCGAGTTTAAGCCGTTTACAAAGTAATATTATGCAACTTGCTGAAGAGATCCCCAACCGCTCCGCAATCATTTTAATTGTTGAAGACGATCAATCCATGCTGGATGGGATGACCGATCTGAT
This sequence comes from uncultured Anaerolineae bacterium, assembly GCA_965368765.1. Taxonomy (GTDB): domain Bacteria; phylum Chloroflexota; class Anaerolineae; order Promineifilales; family Promineifilaceae; genus Leptofilum. The sequence goes on from CBDUOF010000306.1 coordinate 1,678, forward strand.
GGAAATAGCAGATTTAGGGTATACCCTGACTGTTCTCCAGGCCAATGACGGTCAAATGGCTCTAGACGTGATGGCAGAGCATGAGCCAGACTTGATCATTTCTGATGTGATGATGCCTGAAATGGGCGGCTATGAATTTCTTGAGCACGTTCGGGCAAATCCAGAATGGATTCAGATTCCTTTTATCTTTGTCACAGCCAAAGGGGAAGAGCCAGATATTCGTAAGGGGCGGCTAAGCGACGCCGACTTATACATTACAAAGCCATTTGTCATTTCCAAATTGCTGGCGCTCATTCAAACACAACTGGATCTGGCCTTCGAACGGAAACAATCACGGAAGCGAAATATTGAATCGCTCAAGAAGAACATCCTGCAGATTCTGAATCATGAGTTTCGCACCCCGCTGACCTACGTAACGGCCTATTATGAAATGTTGTCTGATAGCGTGACAGAATTTACAGACGGCCGTAATTATCGTGAATATTTGCGTGGCATTCAGGCTGGCTGCTTTCGGCTAACGCGTCTGGTTGATAATTTTATTCGCGTCATGGAACTGCGTAGTGGCGAAGCCCAGGCCAATTACTCGGCACGTGCCAAGCCGATAGCTGATTTATCCACCTTATTAAAAGACGTCATTGCCGCCCATGATAATGTTTCCAGCGAAGTTGCTTACGAGCTTACCAGCAGCATTCCAGATAAATTGCCCGTCATTTTCGGTGATCCTGTCACATTGACCAACATTATTGAGCGCCTGTTGAACAACGCCATCAAATTTACCGACCCTAGCCAGAGCCATATTAATCACATCTCGGTGAAGGCCACCGTGCAGGCAAAAAATATTCATATTGTTATCACCGATGAGGGAATGGGCTTTCCTTCGCACATGCGAAACCAGATTTTTGAGCCATTTGTGCAATATAATCGAGGTATTCTGGAACAGCAAGGCGCAGGTACAGGGCTGGCAATTGTAAAAGGATTGGTCCAGCTGCATAACGGCCGTATTGAAGCTGAAAGTCAAGAAGGGGCTGGCAGCAAATTTACCATTATCCTACCAAGCTATCAGCGACAAAAGCCCAAGAAAGAGACGCATGGTATTGCTGACCAAAGCGATAAAGCTCCGGCAACGGTGCTCATTGTTGAAGATGATCGCAACCTGCTGAATGGACTCGAAGATCTGCTAACAATCTTTGATGGCAAATATAAACTTAATGTCCTAACCGCCCTAAATGGAAAATTAGCCCTCGACGTTATCAAACAGCAAATTCCTGATCTGATCATCTCCGACATCATGATGCCCCAAATGACGGGCTACGAGTTCTTGCTGCACGTACGTGAAAACCCGCAATGGCTTCACATCCCCTTCATCTTTTTAACCGCCAAAGGGGAAAAACAAGATGAATATGAAGGCTTCCGTCGGGGCGTTGATGAATATATCACCAAGCCATACGATAGTGATGACGTTTTGCGCTTTGTTCAAAAACAGCTGGACAAACATTTCCACAATCAAAACCTTATCGCCCAAAGCTTTGATGACCTTAAGCGGAGCATTATTAATCTAATAACGCCAGACTTTCGTACACCGCTTGATTCCGTGTCCGAATATTCTGATGAGCTAGCCAAAGCACTTCAGGACGCCAATACAGACAGCGATCTAAAACACTCCTTGCGCGGCATTCAAGACAACAGCCTGAGGCTCACCACGCTTATTGAAGATTTTATCTCCTTGGCGGAGCTAAAAACCGGTGAAGCATGGACAGCCCATACCCTAAAAGCTTATCCGATTGCTAATTTAGGCAACCTGCTCTTTGAAACCTGCCAATCATTAAAACAGCGCAAGGAGATGGAAGGGTGGCGTTTAGACATGGCGACCATTACCGAAATGCCTAAAGTCGTAGCGGACTGGACAACGCTTCAAGAAGCGCTGGAACGGTTAATTTCAGTTGGCATGCAATATTGCGAACCGAATCCAAACACAAAAGAGATTCTGTTTTCACTTTTCAATACAAAGTCCGGTAAAGTTGAAATTGTGATCTCGTTTGCCGCTTTTCTAAGCGATAAGGTTGCTGCCGAATTCAACGAAATTATGACCAACGACGAGCCTGACCTGCTGAAATTTCCTGAACATGGTTCCAGCCTTTACATTGCCAAAGGCTATGTTGCACTTCACGGCGGGCAGCTCCTCTTTGGCCAGGGTAAACCTGCTGGTTTTCACTTTGCCATCCAGCTTCCCGCTTACGAAGAATAGCTACGGAGCTATTCGAGAGACCACGCAAATTGCTCCCAAGATTATTTTGCCTGTAGCTTATATGGTGCTTTTGCTTGAAAATCGTCAGACATTGTTTACAATGTCTCTGGCATAACCGCTCGACACGCGCTTCCGGTAAAGCCACCAAGTGTACCTAACGGTTAGCAACAACAAAACAAGGATTCTTGCGTAACAGTAAGCAAACCTTACTAACTCGCCTATTCGAACATAAGGAGCAAAACAGATGGCAACGTTACTTGAAAAAGTACAAACATTAATTCAGGCTAATTTACACGAGATGGTAGACAAAGCATTAGAAACCAACTCTGTTGCCGTGATGAAACAGTATATTCGTGATGCTGAAGATAATTTGGACGCTTTAGAGGATGCTGCCGCCACTGTAGGTGGTGAAGTAAAAAGCATGGAGCGCAAATACAAAGAGTATAAAAAGAAAGCGGATCAGCTGGATCGCAACATTGATGCGCTTTTGATGCAGGGCAAGGCTGAGTTGGCCCGTGCCGCTCAAAATGAGCTGAACAGTGCCCGACGGCTGCAGGAACAGTATCATGAACAGTGGGTGCGGCAGCAGCGTGAATACGAATCGTTGCTGAATGCACGGCTGAAGTTGCAGGCCAAGCTGCAAACGATCCGTCAGGAGCAAAAAGAGCTGGAAGCGCTGATGCGCCTGGCCAAATCGAAAGAAGCGACGGTTAAGGCGATTAAGAGCCTGGACGATTTAACGGGTGTAGGCGACGCCGATATTGCTCGCCTGGGCGAGTCAATTCGGTCACGCTTGGATAAGGCCAATGCCCACAGCGAAATGTACGCTGACCGTCTGGACAATCAAATGGATGCAGCGCTGGGCAGTGCAGAACTTGACTTGCAGCTTGAAGAGCGCAAACGCCGACTGGGTTTGGCTGAAGCCCCTTCATTTACAGCGGATGATAGTGAGGAAGCAGAAGCAGCGATTGAGTAGCTGCTGCTTGAGCCAGCCCTTACCTTGCGTATTGGCTGATAGCGTATATTTGAAACCATGCCTGGGGAATCTGTGCAGGAACGGCTCGAAGCGGGTATTACGGCCGTAAAAAGCGGCAACCTTATCCAGGGGCGTGATTTGCTGGAAGCCGTTCTGGAAGTGGATGAACGAAATGAATCTGCGTGGCTTTGGCTGAGTGGGGCCGTGGAAACGGCCGAAGAACGACAGATATGCCTGGAGAATGTGCTTGCAATCAATCCACAGAATGCGTTGGCTCAAAAAGGGTTGGCAAAGTTGGCCGGAACTGCTTTAGCAGATGCGCAGACCCAGGCTGGTCAGGTTCAAACTGTCACGCGAACGTACGCGCCGCTCTCTACCGCGTCAGCGCTCCTTTACCCGGAAAGCCAAACAAAAACCTGGGAATGGCGTGATCCAACGGCCGTTCCTGACAAAGCCTCGACCGTTGGCTACCAGCAAAACGAAAGTTATCACGACGTTTGGAGCCGAGAAGGGCCGCTCTGCGGCTACTGTGCTCAGGAATTGACCCCCGAAGAGGTGCGCTGCCCGCAGTGCAAAAAGGCGCTGATGGTCAGTAGCTTTCGCTATCCTCGCGCCAGCACCCATTTAACGGCGCTGTGGGTGTTGGTGCTGGGTGTGGGGCAGCTGTTGCTGCTGCAAGCCATCTACAACGTTTTGGCCCAGGAAAATGTATTTGCCGCTGTCGGAAACGGACTCATGATGGTTGTATTTGTTGGCCTGGCGATTGGCATTCATTACCGGCAAAGCTGGGCACATCTAACTGCCATTTATTTGTTGGTTGCTGTGATTCTGGTATCTCTGCTGCGCTGGATTGTTCCGCCGGACGCGGAATGGTTGGGGTTAGCCAGCCTGGACCCGGCCATTCAAAACTTTGTCTTGCCGCTCACTACCGGGCTGGGTGAAACGATTCGTTTGTTCCTTCTGGTTGCCGCGCTCCTTGCCTTGTTTTATGCTATTGTCAAAGCAGGATCAGATTTTGAGCGGGTGATGGTGCGGCAGGAAGCTGTATTAACCAAAGGGCCGACAAATGCGGCTGATTACAATATGGTGGCGACCCGCTTGGCTCGAAATGATCTGTGGGCAACGGCCGTATTGCATTGGCAACGAGCGGCAGCGCAAGCGCCCAATCATCTTGCCTACCAGGAGTCGCTGGGGCGTGCTTACGCCAAACTCGGTTTTTATGAGCGAAGCCTGGATGTGCTGCGATTTGCCCACCAGCACAGTGGCAGTGTGGAACGCAAAGCCACCATTCAGGAGCTTATTCAGGCTGTTCAAGCTAAAATGACCCGACAAGCTACACCACAAGCAAAGCAAAGTTAAATCAATGTCGAAAGCCCGTGTTGCCTTAGAAGAACGTATCCAAAAAGCAGTCTGGCAGGAATCCTTTGTCCGTTGGGAGAGTGGGGTTGTGCTTGCGCTCACCGCTATCCTGACGACCTTTTCCGCCCTGGGATTGCCGCTGGTAGAATTTGTTCCCTACTGGGGGTGGCTGCTGGGCGGTGTTTTAGCGGAGGCGGGATTGGTATACAGCAGCGTGTTGGACCCAGCATTTGGGGAACGAGTTGTAGCAAAGTTGCTCAAAGATGAGTTTAAGCCAGAGCGCCTTCAAGATAAAAATCTTCAGCGGCGCATCAATGAAGCATTGGATTATCGCAGCCGTATCGAAAAGGGGATTCGCGAGCGGTCTGATTCGGTTTTGAAGGATGAATTGGCCCAAACGGCCAGCCAGATTGATGATTGGTTAGAAAATATTTACGATTTGGCGCAGCGCATTGACCGATACCAGCAAGAACGAGAAATTTTACATAGAGATCGCGTTCGGGCAGAATCTCGCGTGACGCAGCTAAAAGCTGACTTCGAGATGGCTAAAAACCCAGCTATCAAAGAACAGATTCAAACAACCCTGGATAGCTTGCAGCGCCAGCTGCAAACGCTGCAAACGCTCGAGGGCACAATTCAGCGCGCCCGACTTCAGCTGGAAGGCACCCTTACGCATTTGGGAACGATCTATTCACAAACGATGCTTGTGGACGCCAAAGATATTGATCGCGGCAGCGCGCGCCGTCTGCGCCATGAGATTGCCGAGGAAGTAACGGAGCTGAATGATTTGCTCGTTTCGATGGATGAAGTGTATACGGC
>CBDUOF010000307.1:0-7055 GCA_965368765.1 uncultured Anaerolineae bacterium
TTAATTTATATGATTATTCGTTCTGTTAGCAGGCAATAATTTTCCTATCATATTATTGTCAGGTTCTCTACCAGGCTTGCAGCTAAAATTGTCTCAAGGCAAGTTGGTAACTATCCTGGCTGGAGAACAGACCTTCGTTTGCTTTCTATTTCGTCTTCGATTCATTCCTTGATAAGCGGTTGCTTGAATCAAAATTTTTGGGGCAAATGATTGGCCTTTGTACGCCATCCTATGTAGCGATCGGCTTCCGGTAGCTAGGTAGGGGAGTAAAGCATTTATGAATACAACCTACCCAAATCATCAGGTTTCGCAATCGTCGGTGTACAAACAAGATAATTTGCAGGCAATTTTTCGGGCAGTGCAAGCGGGACGATGTGCCCGGGTTCTTGGTCCGCGTTTTCGGTCCAAAAGCGCCTTGATGCTTGCGGCGGCCCAGCTACTTCAGGAGCACGGCACCCACTCAGTTCATTATTTGAGCATGAAAGATCTGCCAAATTTGCGTGAGGAAAGTTTTCTGGTGAAGCTTTCCACAGATTTGCTCCTGCTAAGCGAAGCTGACCTGTACGCAGGGCTCTTTGGCAGGTTACAGCAAGAACTGTTTCCCATGGACACCCCAACCCATCCGGAGTTGATGCAAACGTCGCGTGAGTTCCGGGAAGGGATGGAGATGTTGTTGCGGCGGCTGGACAGGCCGCTGGTTTTGTTTATTGATAATTTGAATGCTGCGCCACCTAACGTGGTGTTTTCGTTGTTAAATACGTTGGCAGATTTATTTACGGCCGTTTCGCGGCACAGCGGTCCACAATTTCAGGCTGTCATCGGCGGTGCACTTCATCTGGCTCAGGCCGATGGCAGTGCACCGATCCGTTTCTTATCCCTGTCTGATCTGGTTTGGATTCATGACTTGGATCCAGAAGAAAGGCAAGCGTACGGCCTGGCTGCATGCCAGCGGGCAGAGGTTGTGCCTGATCTCTATAGTTTAGATACCCTGTTTCAACGAACCGGCGGCGATCTATTTCTTATTGAGCATGTTTTGCGCCTGTGTCTTAAAAGAATGGCGCGGCGCGGACAAACGGATCTAACGTCGCCCAGAGTGGCTGGCGCCATCGATCTCTTTTTGAGCAATTCACCGAATGCAAAGGTTGAAGAAATCTTGCGCCAGGTAGAGAGCGATGCCAATCTGCTCCACTGCACGCTCGTCATGTTGGCGCAGGGGTCCATTGCGCTGAGCCAAATGCCCATGCCCCTTTCGGACTTCCCCAACATCCTGGATTTATGCGGGATTTTTCAGCGAGACGGGGATAGTTATCGCATTAAAAGCGATATTTGGGGACATCTTTTACAAAAACATTTGAATCCGGCGCGCGTAGGCGGGTTTTACGCTGTTAACGGCCGTTGGCAGCAAGCCTTTCAATATTTGGGCAAGGCATTAAATAATGGCCAAAATCATATCAAACCGTCGCTCTTCACGGCTGTTCTCAACGCCATGCACGGAAGCGAAAATGCGTCAGGCGCCTTTCACAATCTGGCCCAAGGGTTAGCTGCTGCCTTTCCCGAAAGCGATTTACGTCTTTACACCTGGCAAGAAAGCCAGCTTGCGCCGTTCTACCCGGATCCCGGCGACATTAACGAGCAAACACGGCTCAAGAATCCACAAGAGCCAGAGAACCAGGCAGTCCGTGGTGCACACTACACCATTGCGCCTGTCAACAAAGAGATTCGCCTGCTGATTCCACTGCGAACGGAGCTGAACCCGGATCGTCCCTTAGGTTTGGTTTCCCTGGGCAAGCTGATTTCCCAACACTCTCCTTACCAACGACGTGATGAAGTGATGCAGCTTGTCGGCTTTTTACAGCAGGCGGCACAGGTTGTTGAAGAGCGTGAGCGGTACGCCAATTTACTAAACACGGCTGAGGTGCGCGTAACAAAGTTGAACCGGCTCAACGGGATGCTGACCCAAATGCTGCACCATCGAGAATGGTCTGAAGCCCACATTTTGCAGCTGGCGCTTTCCGGCGTGACATCCCCTTTTGGACTAGACCTGAATCGCGCTGTCCTTTTTATGCTGAATGAAAACGAGAATTGTCTACAAGTTCCTTTTGCTGTGGGACAGCTTAGCTCGCAAAATGCAGAGGCAGAGCGGCAGTTTTGGCTGCAGCAGCCGGCCGAATCCGCATTGATGGAAACGGCCCCCGGCAACAATTCGCCACTGCAAAGGACGCTCAAGCGACTGCATCTGCCTCTCCATGCGCCCGCGCCAGACCTAATCTTGAATCAGCTCCAATCCGAAGAAGCGCTGCTAAGCACCAGTCAGCTCCCCCGGCAGGGGCTCCCCCCTACTTTTTCAGCTGCCATTGATGCGCCCACGGAATTTGCTCTGGTTCCCCTCACCACAGGTGAGAAAGCATTTGGCCTGCTCTATGTAGACAACAAATTTTCTCCCAACCCCATCACCCAGGAACAGTTTGAACTACTGCAAACCTTCGTGAATCAGGTCGCGTTGGTTCTGGAAAACGCCAGCGCCCTGGTGGTGGAGCAACAGCGCACAAACAGTTGGCGCAAGCTCCTCGAAATTGAAGAGACGCTCAACAATCAGGTAACCAATTCGGTTGCTGCATTACTGCAAACAGCGGTTCACTCGGCAAAAGAACTGTTTCAGGCCGACAGCGTGGTGATGTATCCGTTCCGACCCAACACAGCTGCCCCCAAGCCTTGTTACGAACCGCTGTTGGTAACGGCCGTTGGCACCAAAACGGTCGTTGCGCCAACCGATAAGCCTCGCCCGGCCCAGGGAATGGCAAGCCTGCTGCTGAATCAAGGCCATATTTCTGTTCCAGATGTGCAAACGGCCGTGTCCACAAAATTACGGCGCTGTATCGACACCAGCACGCTGCTGCCCCGCGAAGGCATCCGTGCTTTCACTGGTATCCGGCTTGGATCTGCTGCAACGCCAGCAGGCCTCCTCTACCTTAACTGGATGCACCCCCATGTACTCACAGACGAACAAAAGACCGTCCTGGAAGTATTTGCCAACTTTGTGGCTATCGCCCTGCCCGGAGCGCGAAGCTACCAACAGGTACAGCACAACCTTACCCGGCGCAATTTACAGTTAAAAGGGCTGGACCAGGTCTTTAGCAGCGTCTATTTCCGCGCAGACGGCGCGATCGAAAACAGCATCTTGCTCGCCTTGCGCCGCGCTCAGGAATATACCAATGCCCCGCGCGTTTTCTTGATTCGTGACGAGCCAAAAGGCGCCTGGGGCGTTTACCAATTGCTCTCCACGGGCAAAATGCACTCCCGCCGAATAGAGTCACTACCTCGTGGACTCATCAAAGAAGCCTACACAAAAATCACCAGCCAGCTACAAACCAATGCGGGACGCCGCGAAACGGGCCAGTTTCGCGGCCGCTTTTACCCGGAGTCTCGCTGCGGTTTGGCTGTGCCGGTCAAAGTCACGGGTAATACACTGGCTGTGCTCTATCTGGAAAGCCCGGAACGACACGGATTAACCAAAGAACACGGCCGTTTTCTGGAAAAATTGGCCAGTCGATTAGCGGTAAACCTGGAACAATCTGACCGAAACCGGGCGCTGGCTGAGCTGCGCAATCTTTCGCAGCGGCTCGCTGATGAAGCCAATCTGGAACGTCTGTTGGCAGCAATAATCACGCAGGCGCTCAATGCAATGCAGGCCGTGGACGCAATTGCAGTTTACCATCAAGATCAGGCGACCGAGCGGCATATCGTGACGACCATCTGCGGCAATCAGGATGTTGCTACGGCCACACTGTTGGCCGACAGCCCAGCTCCCAGTGTGCAGGCCGCCTGGCAGTTACCTGGTGGAAGATTTGTTACCCATCTTGATAAATCTTCCAATTTACGAGAGGTATTTCCCCACGAAAATCAGTATCAAGCAACGGCCGTATTCCCTTTAGAAGTCGGTCATACCCGCGTGGGCTGCATGTTCTTTGGGTATGAGTTTCCCAACCCATTTAGCGAAGCCGACCAGGGCATGCTAGAGCTTTTTGCCCAACTAGCTGCCCTGGCCATCATGCGCGCCCGCCTCCATGCCGAAGCCGAACAAAGACAGCGGCGTCTCGAAACCGTCTCTCGAATCACCCCCATCATCAGCGCCAGCGTCAACCTGGACCTCATCTTTCGCAACCTCATGCAGGAAATTTTAGATGCGTTTCCCAAGGCCAACAACGCATGCATCGTGGAACATCTACCGGAAAAGAACCAGGTTGCCATTACCGCAAATACCCAACCTTTTTACAAAGTCAATGTCCCTTTACTGGAAAACGATACCTTTCGCACTCGGCTGGACAAGCGACGGGGCGTAGCCGGCCGCGTTGTTGAAACCGGAATACCGAGCAATATTTCCGATGTTCGCCAGGATTTGGATTACATTCCAGCCATCGCCACGACCCAATCAGAGATCGCGATTCCGATTGTTATTGACGACATTGTGACCTACATACTGGTTGTCGAAAGCGACCAATTAGCCGCCTTTACAATTGATGATCAGGAGCTGCTGGTCACGCTGGCCAATCACGTGGCGTTGGCCATCAAAAATGCCGAGCAGTTCCAGCGTGCCCAGGCGGTCGAGCTAACCAAACAGACAGCCATGATGGCCACTGGCCTGGTACACGACATCAATAATGCCGTGGCAACTTTCCCCGATTTGGTCGACGAAATTACCTTTAAATATGAAAACCATCGGGATATTTCTGCACCACTGGCGAACTTGTATAAAAGTGCTCAGGTAACCGACAAGATAAGCGGCCGTTTGAAAGATTTTGTCTTCACGGGTGCCTATCAACCTGCGCTGACAGACATAAAAGCGCTGATCAAAAACGCAATTGACCTCAGCCTGCCACAAAAGCCCCCGCATATCATTATTGAACAAGTATTGGCTTCTGAAATGCCCCAGGTTCCGGCCGACAGCCTGTGGATTGAGCTATTATTGAAGAATCTGCTGGTTAATGCCTTTTCAGCCATTACGGCCGACAAACAAGATGGCAAAGTCACTATTGCCGCCACGGCAGATGAAACCTATGTGTATCTACGAGTTCGAGACAACGGCAACGGGATTGCCAAAGAACTGCAGCAAGATGTGTTTAAGTTTGGCATTTCCACAAAAAGTAGTGGTGTGAACAAGATGCAGGGCGTGGGGCTCTTCCACAGCCATCTCATTGCCCAGGTGCACAATGGAACGTTGCAATTGGAAAGCGAACCCGGCAATGGCTCTGTATTCACCCTGACCCTGCCCTTGCAAAACAGCCCTGAGCCTGGCGCACAGGAGGGATTGATTGATGCCTGATCAGATGACCCACCACCCACGCATCTTACTCGTGGAAGACGATGAAAATGCCTACGATCCCATCCTGCGCTGGCTGAAGGAAGAAGATTATGTTGTGCGGCTGGCAACATCCTATGCGGAGGCCAAATCTGCCTTGGAAACGGATCATTTTCATCTGGCAATTCTAGATATCCGATTAACAGATGAAGATTCGGGCAATTCAGAGGGGGAGGGTTTACAACTTCTGGAAGATATTGAACAGCTGCAGCTTCGGGATGTGATGCCCACGATTGTTGTCACGGCATATCAGCAATATGCCTTGAGAGCCTGGGAATTGAAAGCGGATCGCCTTGTGATGAAGGAGCCTGGCTATTTAAGGAAGTTGGTGACCATTGTAAAGGAGTTACAGGCAGAAAAAGTGCAAATCAATTTTGATTTGGATTATATGAGCGATTCACTTAATGTGTTGGAAGAGGTGGCGGAAGACGTGAACTGGTCGATGGCAGAACGGCCGTCAACCAAGCTGCTTGCCCCCCAGGTGCGCGACCTGTTCGGCAAGCTGTTTGTGGATGCCCACAGTCTGTACGTCAGCAAGCTCAAGCCAGGGCTTACCGGTGCAGCCGTGGTACGCGTACAGCCAACCTGGAACGGCGGCGTCGGCCGTTCATACGTGGCCAAAGTGGGCCGTAAAGACAAAGTAGAAACCGAACGCCGCAACTACGAAGCCAACGTCAAACATTTCCTCACCGGCAACAGCGTCGCCCAAACCGACGTGCGCTACTCGCGCCATCTGGGCACGCTACTCTACACTTTTGCCGAAAGCAAAGGCGTCGCCCTCAAAGAGTTTGACAACTTTTATCACCGCACCGAATCGGCCGATATCATTGAAAGTCTGCGTGCCCTATTTAAACAAACCTATCGCTACTGGTTTGATAGCCCGGAACGGGTTTTGGTCGATGTGCCCTCGCTCTATTTCGACGCATTTCAGCTGGACAGCAAAAAGCTAGTCGGGCGTATTCAAATCGTACTGCCAGAATTAGACGCCGAAGAGGAGTTTATTCAGCTTACACCGGGCAAAGACAAAGTGCTAAACCCCATTGCCTGGCTCAAACTGCATCAGGGTGAATGCGTCATTATGGTTCATAAGTGCATTACCCATGGCGATCTCACCGGACGCAATATCATGGTGGATGAATCGGGCAAGTGTTGGCTCATTGATTTTTATCGAACGTACAAGAGCCATATTTTGCGTGATTTTGTCATATTAGAGACAGATGTAAAATATCGACTCATGTCCTTGCTCAGTCTGACTGATTTTTTGCATTTGGAAGAAGCATTGCTGGAAGCAGACCGACGCAACCAGCCTCCCATCTTGCCACCCTCGTATTCTAACGATGCACGTAAAGCGGCCGATGTGATCTTCTCCTTGCGACAAATGGCTCATAAATATGCCCGCAGCTTCAATAACGAATCGGACGATGCCCGCAAAGAGTATTTACTGAGTCAGCTGATGGGAACGTTAAATGTGGTGCGATTGCGCCATATTTCGGAAAGTCGCAAGCTACAGGCGCTGCATTCAGCGGTAATGCTGTGTGAGGAACTAGATGCGCTGGCCGGACGGCCGTCTGCAAACCGCGTCGTGAATATGTACCAGGAACCTGTACCGGTCAGCCAGACAACATTTACAGAAGACAGCAGCTTCTTTGCCCCGGCCCTGATGCTGGCAACGGCCCAGCAGCGCTTTCTGGCTGAGAAT
>CBDUOF010000308.1:0-7053 GCA_965368765.1 uncultured Anaerolineae bacterium
TTAGATGTCGCAGTTGCCCGCCATGCAGGCCAGCTCCTGGGCCGCTGTGGTCAAATCTTCTTCCTCGTAGCGGTAAATCTTGGAAAAGTCGATTTCTGGGAATTTATCGGCGAGTTGGGTGTACTCTTCGGCATCAATTTCGATGTAAGGCATCTGGTCGTATTGGGCGTCAAAGGCAGGCAGGAAGGCCATGCCCCCAATTTTGTCCTGATGCTCCCAAATCCAGCGAATAATGTCCAGCACTTCATGATCGCGGTAGGTGATCGTAACGCTGGGATTATGCTCCGTGTAGTGGATCTTGTTTTGCAGCCAGAATTCACACTGTTCTAGGGCGGATCGGTCGTTGCGGGTAACGGCCGTTTTCGGCGATTTTACCGGGAAGTGAACCACCCAGGTCGTGGCATTTTCCCGAGTCTGGCCATTTTCCGGGTCCAGCGGCGCACCGGCATCCTGCAGCACCTTAAAGACCGGGCTGTGCGAGCCAACGCGTACGTTACGGACGTAGTAGGGCGCCCAGCGAGCGTGCAGTCCGGACGAAGAGTTGACCAGCTGAGAAGAGTTGCCCGACGGTTTGACACAGGTTACAGAGGCTGATTGATTAATTCCTAGCGTGGCGGCATACGCTTTGTTGGTTTCTACCGCGACCTCTTGCAGCTTTGTCTGATTTACCGGGTCTTGGGCCGCAGGGCTATCCATCTGCCCGTTCAGGTCAACGCCCAGCAGGCGTTCTTCCTGGCAATTTTGCTGCCATTGCGGTCGCAGGCCCGGGAAGTGCGTGGCCATCGACTGAATTGTCCCAATGATGGCAGCCAGTTCCACTTTGTCCTTGAGCGATTCATAGGTATCGTCGGCGCGGGCAATAGCGCTGGTTAGATTGCAGAACTGATACGGCCGTAAAATAATCTCACCGCATGGATTGGTGCCAAACTCAGCCAGCCTGCGGCGGGCAGGGCGGTTCTCCGTGGCGGCTTTGCGGTTGAAGATGCCCGGTTCACCCCGCTCGGACTCCACCATGTCGAGTACGAAACGGGTGATCTCTGCCTGGCTCAGTTCCCGTGCCGGCCACACGGCTGAATTATTGGCATTCCAGCGCTGACTGTTGGCTCGCCAGAAATCGCCGTCTTTGCAATGACGCATTTCCAGGTCATCATAATCAAACAGGGCGATCATCGCCGTTCGACGTACGCCGCCAGAAACGGCCGCATCGCCCACCGCACACATAATGTCATGAGCATCTAACGGCCGTAAAAAGCCGCCCTGACGTGAAATTATCCGGGCGCGGGCAAAGTCCAGCATTTGGCGCAAGGGTTCCGGCCCGGAAGCACGGCCACCTTTCACCCGCAAAGGGGAGCCGATGGGGCGCACCTCAGAATAATCAAACTTAACGTCTTCCCCCTGGAACCAGCTATTCAGACCAACGCGTACGGCATCTGCCCATCCTTCAGAGGAGTCGGCGACCACGTGGGTCGTGGCTGGATTGCCGCTTTGGCGGGCAATACGGGGAAACTGCTCTACATATTGACGCTCAACTGAAAAGCCAACGCCGCAGCCGCTCATAGAAATAATCAGCGCTTCCACAAAGGAGTCGAGGCTGTCTACCGGCATATAGGAGCAGTTGTAAACGGCAATGTTGTTGCGCCGTGCCGCAGGGCCAGCCATCGCCAGCAGCCGCATGGAGGGCATCACTTTCATGTTCAGGATGCCATCGCGAATACGATCGTACGTTTCAGCGGGCAAGCGGTAATCGGACAGCTCTTTGAGATATTCCGTGGCTCGATTCACCGTTTCTACCCACGTTTCGCGGCGGCCAAGATCGTAGTTAAAGCGAGAATATTTGTCGTAGAACTGGAACTTTTGCAGTTGGGTGGGGAAGTAGGGGTCTGATTCAGCAAACGCATCGCGTACCTCAGCCGGGACTGGGCGTCTGGTGCGCATTTTGGCATGTTCGGCACGGTATAGGATGTAATGCTTGGCGGCTTCATATTCCCCGGCGGCCTGCAGCACCATCTCCACGATGTCCTGGACACCTTCTACCGTGGGCAGGTCATATTTAGCGGCGACCACGTTGACCACCTGATGGGTAATGTCATGTACGGCCGTTTTGGGTTCGATGTCTAAACTGGCAAAACATTTCGCCAGGGCATTTTCAATGCGGTCAGCGTCAAAGGGGGCAATACGGCCGTCCCGCTTTACAATACTTTTGGGCAGGGCCACCTTGAAATAGATACTGCTCTCAGTGAGGGGGGTGCCATTGCCGTTGCTACCGCTGCCGCTATTGACACCTGGGGTGCTGCCGTTGGATTTTACCAACCGCGGTTCTTGCGTTGTATGCTGTTCAGACATCGATAATAAATCTCCTTGTTTTAGGTTTGCTTTATCAATATTGTGTTTTCAAATGCGTGGGTTTGGGTGACTCGATGATGGTTCAGACGGCCGTGTTAGCACTGAAAACGGCCGTTAGCGGGCTTCAAGCAAGCGATCAATCTCCTTGCGAATCGACTCCAGGTCATCAAAGCCCAGGTAGACCGTGGCATAGCGAATGTAGGCCACCTCATCTAAATCCTTCAGCTTTTTGATGACCAAATCGCCTGCCATGTGGCTGTTTACTTCCGCCTTGCCCGACTGCTGCAGCTCTGCCTCCACTTCGCCGGCAATGCGCTCAATGTCTGCCGCTGCTACGGGTCGCTTGGCACAGGCCACCTTGATGCCGCCCATAAGCTTGTCCCGGGAAAATTCTTCCCGGGTGCCATCTTGTTTCACCAGCATCGGCGTGGCCAAAATTGGGCGTTCATAAGAACTAAAGCGCTCTTTGCACTTATCACAAACACGACGTCGCCGCGTGCCGCCACGCGCATCGTGGCTGGTGTCAATGACCCGTGTTTTGTTATTATCACAGTATGGACATTTCACCAGAAAGCACTCCGTATTTGCCAAAATTAGCTAGAAAAACCAGATATGGGACTGCACAACGTTTTTGCCGGTTTGCCATCATATATGGGGGGTAATGCTACAATCCCCCCTAGATTTAGTGCAAGCAGGGAGCATTATAACATACGGCCGTTTGCGTAGCAAGCAATTTTGCGGCCGGTTTACCTTAAAAAATTAATCCATTGTTTGCCTGCTGTTAAACGGCCGTTTGATAGGAATTAGAACATCTGTGTGAACAAAAAAAACCGCCAGAATTCACGCAATTCTGGCGGTCTTATTGGTTAGAGGGGCAGAAACGACTTACTCTTTCTTTTTACGCAGAAAGGCCGGAATATCTAAATCGTTTACCTGGAAAGACGGCCGTTCCACACGCTCTTCTCTCACAGGGGGGGCCGTGGGACGACTGACCGATTGGCGCACTGGCTCCCGCTGCGGCAGGCGACTTTCGGGCCGGGACATTTGCCGCATCATCGGAGCCCCATGTTCAAAACCCGTGGCAATCACCGTAATCCGCACCTCATCCTGCATCGCTTCATCAATGACCGCGCCGAAAATCATATTGACGTCTGGATGCGCCGTTTCACGAATGATGGCCGCCGCATGATTGATTTCGTATAGACTCATGTCGTTGCCGCCTGTCACGTTAAACAGAATGCCGCGCGCACCAGCAATCGTCACGTCTAGCAGCTTGCTAGCCAGCGCCTCTTCTGCCGCAATTCGCGCCCGATCTTCACCGGAACCGCGTCCCACTGCCATCAGCGCTGCGCCGCCCATCGACATGATCGTTTGCACATCGGCAAAGTCCAGATTGATAAGTCCAGGCACCGTGATGAGCTCGCTAATGCCCTGAATCCCCTGACGCAGCACATCGTCTGCCAGCTTAAATGAATCCATGAGCGTGAGGCGGCGATCGGCCGTATCCAACAAACGATCGTTGGGAATGACGATCAGGGTATCGACATGCTCCTTAAGCTGCTCAATGCCCGTTTCGGCCGCCCGCATCCGCTGAGAGCCTTCAAAGCTAAATGGCTTTGTGACCACGCCAATGGTGAGCGCCCCTTCCTCGCGAGCTACCTTGGCCACCAATGGGCTGGCCCCTGTACCGGTGCCGCCGCCCATGCAGGCCGTCACAAACACCATGTCAGAGCCTTGCAGCAGTTCATGCAGCTCTTCTATCGATTCTTCAGCCGATTTTGTGCCCACCTCAGGCTTGCCACCGGAGCCAAGCCCGCGTGTGGTGCGTTCACCAATGGCCACCCGCTGCCGCGCCTGGCTGGCCATGAGCGCCTGCTGGTCGGTATTGATGGCGATAAAATCGACGCCGGAGATATTTTCCGTGATCATGCGGTTGACGGCGTTGCTGCCGCCACCCCCGACCCCAACAACCCGAATGAGGGCGTTGCCTTCCATCTCTGGCATTCTTTGAATTTTTGCAGTTTTTTGGTTCATGTTTATACCCCTCTAAATATATGGAGACTGGAGATAAGAGATTTAATGCAGCGACCTAATCTCCTGTCTCTAATCTCTATTATCCCGGTAACAATGCCTTTAAAATTGACCCCATCTTGCGCCCCCATTCCCGATTGTGGGCGCGGGGTTGATAAACCTGATTATCGCTCATGGCCCAGTGCAGCAAACCGACACTTGTGGCAAAAGCGGGCGAATGAAGCTGATCGACCATGCCCACCAAATTTTGTGGCTGAGCCACGCGGGCCGGCACATTAAGTATGCGTTCTGCGACTTCGGTGATGCCACGTAGCTGGGCGCTTCCGCCGGTAAGCACGATGCCCGCAGGCAGCAGCCCATCGTAGCCAGAACGCTGCACATCATCCAAAATATGCTGAAAAATCTCTTCCACCCGCGCCTCGATGACGTGAGCCAAATCTTGCCGCCCCACCTGAATCTTCTCACCGCCAAATGGCTCAACGGTGAAGACGGTGTTGGCATCGATCTGGTCTGGGCGGCAGTCGCCAAACTGAATTTTGACCTGTTCGGCGACTTCATACGGGGCGCGTAGGCCAATAGCGATGTCGTTGCTGATATGGTAACCGCCGATAGGGAACACCTGCGTGTGCCACACTTTGCCCTGCATGTAGAGGGCGATGTCGGTGGTGCCGCCGCCAATATCCGCCACAATGACGCCCATCTCGCGCTCGTTGGGATCCAGCACTGCCTCACCAGAGGCCAGGGCATTGAGTACATATTCGCTGGCGTCGATGCCGACGTTGCGGGCGCAGCTCGTAAGGTTCTGCAGGGCAGGGCGAGCAGCGGTGACAATATGTGTTTCAACCTCTAAGCGGAAACCATGCATACCGATAGGGTTGCGCACGCCATCATGTTCGTCGATGGTGTAGTTGCGCGGAATGAGGTGAACAATTTGCCGGTTCGGCGGCACAGGGATGGCCTGGGCCACATCCAGGGCTCGTTCAATATCGGTGACAGCGACCCCTGCTTCGTTGCGGCCAATGGCAACAACCCCTTTGTTGTTCGTCGAGCTGATATGTTCGCCAGCCATGCTAATGATGGCACGGGAAAGATCATAGCCAGAGGTTTGCTCCGCTTGCTCTACAGCCTGCGCCAGAGCCACGGAAGCGTCACTGACATCGATGACCATCCCTTTCCGCATACCGCGGGCTGCCGCCTGTCCTAGGCCGATGATTTGCAAACGGCCGTCTCGCACTTCGCCTACCAAAGCACATACCTTGGTTGTTCCAATGTCTAATCCAAATATAATATCTGCCATGTTCCAATACCCTCTTTGTCGGTGGTCAGCATTCAGTGGGTCAGTCATCAGTTTTGAGCCACTGATGATTGATGACGATTAACTGAATACCGCCTACTGGAGATTTTCGAGCGACCTTAAATCTCCAGTTAAATTACTGCGCCAGGTAGTATGGTTTTTCCTGGTTGCTCACGCTGACATATTGCGGAGTTAACCCGTTTGCCAGCAGTTCATCTACGATTGTTTCGTATACTGCCAATTTCTGTACCATGTCGGTGCCGCTGCCAAAGTAAACGCGCCAGCCGCGACCGTCCTGATAGCTAAGCCCGCCAGACGGCCGAAAAAAGAGCCGGTCGATGTTGGGGCGTAACGCTTTAAGCTGGAGCGCCCCGGCCAAGACTTCTGGCGATACAAAGCGGGTATGCGGCATAATTGTTTCGATAACCACTTCTCCATCGCCCGCTTCGCCGTCGGCGGCTGTGGATACCGTAACGGCCGTTTCTGGCGTCGCCGTCTCAATCTCAATCTCAGACTGAATCATCAACAGGCCCAGCGACTGTGAGCGTGCTGGAATAAGCCGACCGGTTCGCGTCACCCAAAATTGATTGCTGCCTTCGACCCAAATGGCAATGGGCGAATCTTCCGTCACGTTGATTTGCACCTGGTTTGGCCAGCTAAGGGTGACCGTTGCCGAAATGATGCCAGGGACGTTTGCCATTATTTCTTCTGCAGCAGCCCCTGGATCGGCGGCAAAAATATGTGATCCGGCCAAATGGCTGGCCTGCACCACTTCCGTCGCTGGCACAGAGATGACCCCATCTACTGGAATGGCGGTCAGGTAAAAGTTTTCATCCAGCCCAATAAGCGTTAGCGCATAAATGGACAGTGCCAGCAGGCCTAAGCTAAGCCAGCGCGCCGAGAACAATATTTGGCGCAGGCTGGCCAGCGGCGCCCGCATCCGCGACTGATTGCGACGACGGCGACGACGTGCGTTCTTCGGCACGCGCAGGCGCGGCATCGGCAGCGCGGAATCCATGCGCCGCATTTTGGGCTGTTTGCGTAAGCGTCGTTGTTGGGTCTGTGATCGTTTCATATTTACCCAATTACGGAAGTCGTGATTCAATAAATCCGACATTTACTCGTAACTTTTCTTTAACTCTTCTTTTTCTTTGTGCCGCTTCATTGCCAGTTCTATTAATTTGTCCAGCAGCTGGCTGTAATGCAGGCCGCTGGCCTCCCACAGTTTGGGATACATAGAAATGTGGGTAAAGCCGGGAATGGTGTTAATTTCGTTCAGGTAGAGACGGCCGTTGCCCACATCCATCAACAAATCTACCCGACCCAGGCCAGCACAATCAATTGCCTTATACGCTTGGACAGCCAGACGGCGCACTTCGTCACTT
>CBDUOF010000309.1:0-7042 GCA_965368765.1 uncultured Anaerolineae bacterium
CAGACCCGATCAAAAGGGCGGATAGATGAGGTGCATAGCGAGTTGTCGGTGCTTTTTGTGCCAATACGGCCGTTAACAAAAAGTGCGAAGGTGTTTGCATCCTTTCTATCTTACCAGTATTCAGCCAAGCTTACAGGGTCATTTTACGTATGCCATACCCGCCAAATGGCTTGCTTGCTGACAAAGAAAAAGCACTCGCGGTTTACGAGTGCTTTTGATAAGCGCAGGATGGAAAATGAGGTAACTATTCGTTGCCTTCCTCCATGTGTTCATCTTCCATGTGGCCGTCTGATTCAACTGCCAGAGTACGCACAAAGCTGATGATCTGCCAGCGTTGTTCCTCACTCAATGCCGCTTCCCAGGCAGGCATAGCGGAATTGAACGGTTCCATTTGTCCGCCGAGACTAACCCGCCAGTATAGATAGCCGTCGTTCAACTCATCCATCATCACACCATCGGCCAACGTTGCAGGCTTGGGGTCTAATGTTTCGGCAGCTACGCCATCCCCTTGTCCTTCGGGGCCATGACAAGCAGCACAGTAAGCCTGGAATAACTCATCGCCCTGCTCAATCGCTTCGTGATCTTCAGCAAAAGGGTTCTCTAGGGAAGTGAATTCCTCTGGCGCTTCAACATGGGCGTGATCCATATTCATTTCAGCTCCGGAATGTCCGGCATCATCATCGTGCCCATCATCAGCATTCTCCTCTTGTGAGGGATTCTCTGCTATGATTGTTTCTGCTCCGCCACAGGCGGTTACCAACAGTAAAAATATTGTTAATAGTGCCAAGAAAAGTAGTTTAGGCTGTTTCATTTCTCGCTCCTTAGCTTCATGAATATCTTCTGATTGATACGTTTTAGTCTAATGGGAGCAGGAGAAATACGTCAGTGTCGTTAGTCAGGAATGGCCGGGACAATTGCCTTTGCTTCGTATTAATAGGCGGGACATATGTCCCGACATGAATCTAAATCAAGAGGATTCGGCCGTTTCGTCGTCGATTAGCCCCTTGCGTAGAGCGTAGAGGGCAGCCTGGGTACGGTTTTCTAAATGGAGCTGTTTGAAGATGATGGAAAGGCGGTTACGCACCGTTTTTTCAGCCAGGAACAGCTTATCAGCCACTTCTTGATTACTTAACCCCTGGGCAACAAGCTGGAGGATTTCCAGGTCTCGCTCGGCCAGCTCAGAAACGACCGTAGCGGGTGCTGGGCGCGGACGGCGTAGTTCGGCCAAAACACGTCCGGCAATCGCTGGATCGATGACGGCTTCACCCTGAGCAACCGAGCGTATTGCACTTAGCAGCTCTTCCAGCTCTACTTCTTTGAGCAGATACCCTCTCGCACCTGCCTTGATCGCCTCAAATACATATTCGTCTCGGCGATACATGGTGAGGATGATGATGCCTATTTTGGGTTGTTCAGCCGTAATTTGCTGCGCTGCCGCCACGCCGTCTAGTTCAGGCATGTTGATGTCCATGAGGATGACATCTGGTTGATGCTGCCTGGCTAGGGCGACGGCCTGTTTACCCGTACCAGCCTGGGCGACTACGGTGAGGTCTGGCTGGGCTTCTAGCACTTGAGCCATGCCCTGGCGCAATACGGTATGATCATCAGCTAACAATATGCGGATTTGAGTCATAGTGTATTTCCTTTAAGGGTAATCGGGCAGAAACGGCCGTTCCTTCCCCCGGCTGACTTTCTATCTGAAATGTTCCACCGAAACTCTCTACGCGTGACTGCATTTGCGACACGCCGAAACCGCGCTCGGCTGAAGATGGAAGAGTAAAACCGCAGCCGTCATCCCGCACCGTCAATGTGAACGAGCGGCCCTCATCGACAACTGCCATCTCTACCCAAATGTGGGACGCATCGGCGTGTTTGGCACTGTTATTGAGTGACTCTTGTATCAGCCGAAACACGGTTGGCTCTAGCGTTTCGGGGATGAAGAGTTCGGCGCTCAATTTTATATCTACCTGCCAGCCAATTTGTTCGGCAAAGCCGCGAATAAATTGCTGTAATGAGGGTAAAAATCCGGCTTGTGACCAGTCCAACGGCCGAAGAGCATAGATCGTGCGACGGACATCTCGAATCACTTTGCGTGCCGTCTTCCCCATCTCGCGTAATTCGGTTACGGCTTCGCCGTTCGGCGACAGCTTGTTTCGCAGCATATCTGTTTTTAGCGCCAAAAAATAGAGGGTTTGGGCCACCCCATCATGTAAATCGCGGGCGATCCTGGCACGATCTTCTTCTAGAACAGCCGTTTTTTCCTGCTGGGCTGCTTGTACCTGGCGAGCTAACATCTCTTTCTCCCTTAGGTTGCGTTCCACCCAGGCAAGTGTTATCCAGGTTACGACCGGGCCCGCCAAACTATAAAAAGCAATCTCTACGCCATAATGAACCGTGTGACCATAGGCTACTTCTAAAGCTTGAGCAAACCCTAATTGATAAGTAACAACCCAGATTGCCAGTAAAGGGGGCAGCAGTAAGCGCAGCCAGTAAATCCGCTCAATTAATGATAATCGCTGCCAGTTTAGCGGCTTCTTGTTCATGATACAGATCCTTTATTGATATTGGGATATTGTGCAGACGTGATTTCGGAATTAACGGATAATCCTGTTACAAGTAAGTTTATCGGGAATGTAAGCGGCTACACACTGACCTATGGTGAAAGAAACCAGGGAACTGCCGTCTCATCTGTGCGTAAAAAGTGATATAGTTGCCCGGCTACCTTTGCCTGACCTGAAGGGGCGGTATGTGTGCCTTCATAGGCAAAGTCGGATTTTTCCCAAATAAATCCTTCATGCTCAGCACTAAGGCCATCGGCCCATAAATAAGGCCCCCAACTAAGCCAGGGGGCGTAGACCGCCCCTTCTTCTGGAGAATAATTTAGTCGCACGTCCCCTTCAAGTTGATCCTCAATAAGCCATTTAACGGAAAAAGCTGATTGATAAGCAAACGGTTCCGGACTGAGATCGATGGTTGCATAGCCACCGTAGGTTCGGCTGGAGAGGTACACTATCTTCAGATTGGGAAACCGCTGGCTCAATAATTCAATAATTTCGCGCAAATCTGCTTTAAGTAACTGTGCGTCCAGGGGAAAAGGAAGATTGGTGCGGGCCCGAGCTTCCTTGAGCCATACGATTTGTACTTGTTCATTGCTTAAATCTGCTGCGCTCAGCCGTTCATCCAGCACTGTCCAAAACTCATCTTCCGGGTTGGCCACAAATTGGGATGCTTTACTGTTTTGTGCCCCATCGACTAACATTAAGGCGGGATTGAGCTGGGGAATTTCATCAGCCTGGGCGGAAAACGTTTCAAATTCCATGGATGTGTTAGACATACCAATGGCTAAAAACCCGATTTTCCCATTAGCATTGTCGACTGACCCATCGTTAGCCAACGGCCGTATCGCCTTTGCAATCTCAATCCCAGCCGCTTCATGGTCAGATGGCCTTTCGTTGCTGCCGTTTGGGTACAATCCACCTTGCATCCCACGATAGCTCTCGGTGGCCAATTCTGTGAGCGGCGTCAGCCCAACGAATGGTTGCCCTTGGGGAATGGCTGTTATATGTCGAAAAACTAGCCATCCAGCCACCATAAATAAACTCAGCAGCAATAATAACAGTTGCAGCCACCTAATATTCCCTATTGGTGATGTCTGTTGCCAATTGAGCCTATTTCTGATCAAGGTTATAGCCATTTCCTGTGAAAGCCACATGCAAATGCGTACCACAACCTGGCCCAGCCTCAATGTGTAGTCGCGCCCCTATCGATTCCGCTCTTTCTTGTATCCCCAGCAAACCAAAATGTCCAGCTGGGGCCATCGCTGCTGGGCTTTCTGGAACAACAAAACCGAGGCCATCATCTTGAATGGAAAGATTCACGCCGCCCTCGGCAAATTGTAAAGAAACCTTCGCCTGACTGGCCTCTGCATGTCTGACTACATTGCTTAAACCCTCCTGGGCAATGCGATAGAGCGCAAGTTCTACCTTGGGCGGCAGCCTACGCTCTCTACCACTTTTCTCAAATTTAATTGATAGTTCAGCTGCCTGACTCATATCTCGGCCAAGCATCTCCAATGCCGGAATCAGCCCCAAATCTTCAAGGTAAATCGGCCGTAGGTCCCTAGTCAGGCGGCGTAAATCTGCCACAATTTGTTCAGCCATTTGCTGCATCGTTGCCAATCTATGTGTGCTTGCCTCACCTTCTGCCGACATCTGAGCAAGTTGAATTTGTTGATTTAGCGCAATCAGCGACTGAATGGTGTCATCATGCAGGTCACGGGCCAGCCGACGGCGTTCGTCTTCTTGTCCTGTTGTGACAGCACTCAGATAACTCCGCAAACTTTGTTGGGCCAGCTGCACTTTACGCGCCATGTGGATTAGTTCCGTTTGCAGGCGCTGAATCTCATTGATGCCGCCCACCGATTCCTCAATGGCGGCGAAATCGCCCCAACCTAAATCGGTGGCTTTCTTCTCTAATGATTGAAGCGGTTGAACCACTTGGCGTACGCCAAACCATAAGGCAACCATTGCAATGACCAGCACAGGGATAAGGATGAGTGGCGCCATTTCAGTAGCGCGTAGCAAGGGATCAGTTACAGCAAACCACGGTTCTTCAATCACCAATGCCCAGCCAACGGGTGAAATCGGGCTGAAGGCGATAACGTGTTCCTCCCCGGCCACGGCAAGATAAGTTGTGCCGCTTTCGCCGCGCAACGCTGCCGCAATGCCAGGATGTTCTTGAAGCTCAAAGTCAGATAAATGGGGTGTACCCGATTGGTATAAAATCTCACCTTCGGTTGTCACGACGTACGTCGCAGCCTGCTCACTATTGCTGAATATGTTGGCAAGGGCCTGGCGCACCAGAGAGGTCGGGGAAAATGCGCCTACCGCAATAAAACCATCGGAGTCGGCAGCAATTAACATCAATTCTTCACCGCGGATCGGATCAACGACCGAAGGTAAAAAATAGGCGCTATTCGTAGCTGATGCAGCCCGAAGGATGGATAAACGCTCAGGAATGGCACGCGATTGCCAAACGTCAACTCCATTGGAGGCGGCCAATAGTTCTCCATTGGGAGTGTACAGAGCAACACCGCCTTCAAATTCCGGTAATAGAAACGAGGCATCAGACAGGGCATGTTCTGGTTCCGCGACATTTGCCACCTGAAGAGCGACACTGCGAATGGCTGATTGGCGGTAATGAATCTGTTCTGTAATTGCGGCCGATGCTGCCCGCGTGGCGCGCTCATCTCGTTCGCCAACCATAGAACGCATGGCACGCTGATGTAAACCTAGGCTGCCAAACGCAATCGCCAGCAGCAATACAGTTAACGGTAACACGGTAATGATGAAAAGCTGTAAGGGGAGACTGGGAATGCTGCGCCAGCGTTGTGAACTCAATCTGTAATCTCCGTCGAAATAAACCCGAGTGAGACAGCTCTCATAACCGCTTCTGTTCGGCTATTGGCATCCAGCTTGTGGTAGGTTTTGGCCAGGTGACCTTGAACGGTACGGTCACTAATTCCTAACTGCATCCCTATGGCTTTGTTTGTATATCCTTTGCCTGCCAGCGTCAGCACCTCCAATTCGCGCTCGGTTAGCTTCTCAAAAGGCATGGTGTCGGTTGTGGTGCGGCCAGCGATTTGGTTCATCAGCCGCATGGTCACTGCGGGATCCAGTGCGGATTTACCTTCATGAACGTCCCTTACCGCCTGCAAAATGCTGGTGGGGGAAGCAGTTTTGAGGACGTAGCCATTGGCTCCTGCTTGCAGTACGGCCATTACGTAAGGATCGTCATCGTAGGCGGTTAGTACGAGGACGCCTACCTCACGATGATTGGCACGGATCCAGCGGGTGACTTCAATGCCTGTGGCTTTAGGCATCTGAATGTCTAGGACGGCGACGTCGGGTACGTATTGGGCAATAAGATCGCAGGCCATCTCACCATCATCTGCTTCGGCGACTACGATGAGATCGTTTGCCTGCTCTAGAAATTGGCGAATGCCAGCCCGGACAACGGCATGATCATCTGCTAGTAAAACACGAATGGGTTCACTCATAATTATCTTTGAACGTTGAACTTGGAGATTAGAAAGAGGCTAATCACCGAGACTAGATCTGACCTCTGCTTTTTGAAACTTGAGGGCGATTTGGTTTGCGGTTTCGTTGAAGGTTTGATGTAAGTGTGGGTAGGCAAACCAGACGATGCCTAAACCAAACAGGATACCGCTAATAAGACGCATCCAGGAGTTAAACGAGCCGAAAGCATCGCCTACGTAGAAGGTAGCGGGAAAGACGTTGTTCGTCAAGGTAGCCAACCACTCATTGGTATAGCGAAAGCCGCCGCCAACACCACCAAGTACATCACTGAATAGGTGAGACGTGCCGTCTAAGGCCATCGGCAGCAGAAACAAAAGCAGGCCTTTAACGGACAGGGAACGAAGGCGCCAGCGAAGAGGCCAGAACGCGAATCCAAAAAGCAGTGGGCTACCGTACATGTAAACCATACGGTCTGACCAGGCAACTTTCCAGCCTACGTCTGCACTGCCAACAAACTGACGCAGCACCAGGGGATTGGTGCTTTCTTGCCAAAGTGACTGAACGCTTTCCAGGGAAATCATTGGGCTGCTGCCAAACAGGAAGAATGAACGCTGGGGCATTTGATGGCAAAGGAAGCCATAAACAAGATAGATTATGTGACCGGCTCTTTCCCACCCCCATTCCATAAAGATGGGGGCAAGCCAGGGGAAGCCATTGAAGAAGATTAGAGTTATGGAGAGGGTGAGCAGCCAATGGCGACTAAACCGGTGAAGGGCTTTGTTAAGTATGATGGCGGTGGAACGGCCGTTTTTGCTCAAGGAAGGGGCGGTCATAACAATATCCAACCTATTTTTTAACTACGGGACACCAACCCGTATATCCGATAACCAGTTTCCTGAACTACCTCATCAATCGCCATTAAGCTTACTGCTTCAGATACTATGGTTACAGTTGTTGTTCCAGTTTGCAAATTCACATCAGCTTCGACAACACCCGGGATATCT
>CBDUOF010000310.1:0-7032 GCA_965368765.1 uncultured Anaerolineae bacterium
GCATGTTCATCAGGGCGGCTTCGCGGATGCTTTGCTTCTTTGGTGGTTGGGTTACGGCCGTATCTTCCCCCGCCACCTGCCCCGATTTGTACGCCTTATACGCCAGGTACAGCAAAAAGAAGCCACCGGCAGAGCGCAGCGCCGAGACAAACCAATCGGGCATTTGGGTCAGCACCAGCAGCACCAGCAACACAATCGGCCCGTCGCTCATTAGCGGAGCCAGCGCCGCTACCAGCGTGCTGCGCAGTCCATTTTTGAGGGTTTGCGACAGCAAATACGCCTGAAACGGCCCCGGCTGCGCCGCCGCCGCACCACCATACCCCAATCCTTGCAGAAGATACAAAAACATACCAAGTCCTACCAAAGAGGAGCGGCCGTTCTAAAAAAGCGCTTACAGTTCAAGCTAATGAAGAGGACGGCCACTCCCATGTAATTTACGAGGTGCGCAGTCTAGCACAAATAATTATCACTTCGCAAAAAACGGTTTTTGATGCAAAGGCATAAAGGAAATTATTGAGACCGGACCAAATTAAGTTTAGAGAGATTTCTCGCCAAAAGCGGCTCGAAATGACAAAGGATGGTCATTTGTTGGGCTTTGGTCTTCTCCAACAAAATCCACGTGTCATTTCGAGGTCCTCCGAGAAATCCCTCAAAACAAACTGCTTTGAGGATATGGCATCCGAACTTGCTCTTTTTAGGGCAAAAGCAAGTGTAAATCGCCAAACTCGTGCCAAAGGTAGCGCTGCTGCAGCGCCTGTTCGTAAGCCAGGGAAAGATGGCAGCTGTCGGCCAAGGCAGCCAGCATTGCCAGGTGGGTGGCGCGGGGTTCGTGCAGTCCCGTAAGCAAACCATCCACGGCGCGAACGCCTCGCTGCGGCGTGATGAACAAATCCGTCCAGCCAGACCCGGCATGAGTGACGCCACGTTCATCCGTTACCGTTTCCAGGGCGCGAATGACGGTTGTGCCCACGGCAATGACCCGTCGCCCCTGCTGACGCGCCTGGTTCACCTGCACGGCCGTTTGCGCCGTCACCGCATAATATTCCTCATAGGGTGCCTCATGTGCTTCCAGACTGGCAACCCCAGTGTGCAGCACCAGCGGGGCAAATTGGATGCCCTGTGCCACCAATTGAGTAATCAGTTCGGGGGTAAAGGCGCGCCCGGCCGAAGGCATTTCGGCACTGCCCGGCTCGTTGGCGAACACGGTTTGGTAATAGTCCAGTGGCCATGCCTGCGGCACATAGCTGTAGCGAATTGGACTGCCGTGCGCCGCCAGATAGCTGGTTAAGGGTAGCGGCAGGTGCAAGGTGGCCAGCCACAGCCGGATCGGTTGGTTTTCGCCACCACGCAAAGCCGGATTGTGTGGCGTCAGCAGCCTGGCGGTGCCACCCGCAGGCAGATAGAGCAGCATCCCGGCTTCACCTTCACCAAAGGGATCCGTGGCAATTTTAGACGGCCGTCTCAATTCCACGCTCCACACACCTGCAGGCAACTGGGTGGAGAGGTGTAGTCGCAGCTCAGTGCCATCGGGCAGCGTGGCAGGAAGCGCCGCATTCATCGTGCGGCTGGTGTTAAGCACCAGCAAATCACCGCGCTTCAAGTGGTCGCCAATCTGTCGAAAGTGAGTGTGCGCGACGCGATCGTTGCGATAATGGGAGACCATCAGGCGTACATCGTCTCGCGCCAGGCCACGCGCTTCTGGCGGCTCGCTGGCCTCCAGCGCAGGTGGTAGCTCAAATTCCAGTGCGGGCAGCTGCGGCATGGGCAGTGGGGGCGCGGTGGACTGCTGAAGTTCTGTCCTCATGCGGCTACCTCGACGGGCAAATTTTGGGCCTGGTAACGGCCGTTTGGCCAATCGCCATGCAGCAAAGCCAGAAAACCGGGCACGCTGGCTTCCGGCAGTGGTCTGTCGCTGATGTCTTCATCGGGGAAGGCTGCCTGGTGCATCTGGGTACGCATATCACCCGGATCCACCCAAAAGACGCGCACATCGGGTCGCCGTTCGGCCAGTTCTGCCGCCAAAATGGCCGAAAGCTGCTCAAAGGCTGCCTTGCTGGCACCATATCCCCCCCAGCCGGCGTACGGCTCCACTGCCGCATCGCTGGTGATGTTGAGGATGCGTGCATCTGGCTTCAGCGAAGCGACCACAGCTTGCAGCACGCCCAGCTGGGCCATCACATTGACCTGAAAGACGTCTTCCAACACATCCAATGGATAATCGAGCAGTGATGGCTGCGGACTTGGTCCCAATATTCCGGCGTTGTTTATGACTAAGTCCAGGCCCCCCGTCGCTCGTGCCGCAACGGCAAGCGCCTGCCGGTGGGCCTTGTGGCTGATGTCGCCGGGAACGGCCGTAACGGCGGTCAACCGCTCTAATTGATGGTGGGCCTGCGTCAAAGCAGTCTGTCCGCGTGCATTGATGATGAGCTGCCAGCCTTCTTGGGCCAACGCCTTTGCCAAAGCAAGGCCTAAGCCACGCGATGCGCCGGTAATTAAAGCGGTTTTGATTTGGTTAGTCATGGGTTATCTCCGTTTTTAAGTTGTTGAATACGAAGATTGTAGGGTAACGGCCGTTCCGTCACACCCGGCAACGGTCCAGAAAGCCACCCAACAAATAGGACAGGCTTTTGGCCTGTCCTAAAGTTCAGGAAATGTTGGCAACCCATCAAACATGGCGAACGTATAGGACCCAAAGGGAACTGGGTTGTACAATTCACCTTAAATTCGCTAAAATCTCCAAACTCTACCCGTGAATCATTTCTTGAGACCATTAACGTTCCACCCAGTATTGCAAAACATATGAACAAAGAATGGAGTACGACAACCCGTTATTTTGTATTTGCCATGGTGTTGGGCGGCTGTGTCTGGTTTATAACCGCTGCTAAAGCGTTGATTGGTGCCCTGGCCATCTCTGCCTTATTAGCGTATTTGCTAAATCCAATCGTCACGATAGTGAACGAGCGGGCTCGCGTGGCTCGCCCCCTTGTTGTCTTCCTGGTTTACCTGCTTTCATTAGGGTCGTTGGTTACCGTCACCATCATCTTTATCCCGGCAATTCCACAACAGACGGCCAGTTTCTTGGAAGAGATGGAGGTGATCACAACGCAGGTACAAGAAGATTATTTTGCTGAACCAATTAGCGTACTTAATACAGAGATTCAGCTAGATGGGCTTTTCCCAGAAACAGATCTTTCAGAACTCGTATCCTCGTTTATTCGCGCCGATATCATTGTTGAACTGCTGCAAACCACCACCACCAATCTCGGCTGGATTATCGTTGTTTTGGTCGCTACCTATTTCTTGCTGCAAGATTGGGACAAATTGCGAGAATGGCTGTTCGGCTGGGCGCCAGAACCATTTGAGTCAGATTTTCGCAAATTGTATGAGGAAATTAAGTTGGTATGGAATCGCTATTTTCGCGGCCAGCTGCGACTTTCAATTATCGTTGGGCTGTTAACCGGGGCTGGCTCACTCATTCTCGGTCTGCCTGGTGCCATATTATTTGGCGTTTTCTCTGCAATTTTTGACGTCTTGCTTTCTGTCGGTCCAGCAATTGTCATGGCCATTGCCACCGTGGTGGCCCTACTGGCAGGCTCCAATACGCTGGACATCTCTAACTCAATTTTTGCATTGATTATCCTGGCGTTTTATTTGAGTATACAAGGGTTGGAAAACATCTGGCTGCGGCCCCAGATCATGAGCAGCAGCGTACGCATTCATTCGGCAATCATTTTTATTGCTATCGTGGCGTCATTGTCTCTGGCAGGCGTGTTAACCGCACTGATTATTGTGCCGGTGCTTGGTTCCATTGGCGTCATTAGCCGCTATACCTATTTCAAATTGTTCAAGATGGATCCATGGGCTGGTAATGCGAAACTGGCATCCAAAGTAATTGCTCCCAAGGATGAAGATACGGCCGTATCGCTCCCCCCCACCTCCGCAGAAATAGCTGATTAAACTGTAAACTACAGCGTCGTCATAATTTCTACCCCAGATTTGGTTACAGCAACCGTGTGCTCGTACTGTGCCGAGAGCGATCCGTCCTTGGTAATGACCGTCCAACCATCATTCAGCAAAATCCATTCATACGATCCCTGATTGATCATAGGTTCTATGGTAAATGTCATGCCCGGACGTAGTTTAAGGCCGCGCCCCGCCTGGCGAATATGCAGCACCGAAGGAGAGTCGTGCAGAACTCGGCCAATGCCGTGCCCCCCCCACTCGCGCACCACCGTCACCCCTCGGGCATCCGCTAAATCATGAATGGCACGGCCAATGTCGTTCAGGTATCCGCCGGGCTTCACGGCCTGAATGCCCACATCCAATGCTTCTTTGGCAACGTCCAGTAAACGCTGCGTAGAGGCCGAGATTTGCCCCACGGGAAACGTGTAGCAAGCATCGCCACAATACCCTTTGTATTTTAAGCCAATATCAATGCCGATGATGTCGCCTTCCTGCAAAATGCGGTCATCAGGCAGGCCATGGCAAATTTCATGGTTCACGGAGGCGCAGATAACGCCGGGAAAGGGTGGATGATTGCTGCCACTGCCTTGATACCCTTTGTAAAGTGGCTCGGCTCCTCGGTCGGCAATGTATTGCTCTACTTTTTGATCCAGCAGGCGAATACTTACGCCAGGCTGAATATTTTCTTCTAGCAAAGCAAAACATTCGGCAACCATGCGGCCAGAATCACGCATGCGAGAGATTGCTTTGGCATTCTTTAATCTCATAACAGTTCCTCTAAAAACCTCCCGCGGGTTTCGTATTGGGAATAGGCAATTTTGGAATCTACGGAAGGGCAATTTACATTGAACCGGAGTATACACACAAGAAAAAGAGCCTGCCACTGTGCGGCAAGCTCTCATATGCAATATTTACACCCCGTGAATTGCTAATTTTTCAGGCGACGCAGCCCTATTATCTGCAGCAGGGCAAATGTGGCCACTGCTTCTGCCTGCAGGCCAATGAGCCAGCGACCCGCCACGCTAAACAGCGCCCACCCTAGCCAAAGCAGCAAAAAACTGCCGATGACCCAAGTGATATCCATTGCCGTGACAATGCGCGCCTGACCTGGAGACACGGCCGTTTCCATCGTAATGCGATAGACAAAGTAGCCAAAGGGCAGCAACCCTACCCCTACCAGAAGAACGATCATAGTAGGAATATCCGGGCCCATGAAGCGAGAAATGGGGCCTGCAGCAAAGATAAAAGCCAGTCCGGTCAATAATGAGAAGAGGGCGTTGCCCTGCAAGGCGCGACGCAAGAAATTGGACGCTGAATGCGAAACCTGATTTGTTGAAACGGTTTGAGATTGCATGATTACCTCCATATGGTAAGCGAACATAAGAAAACTTCAGTTCGTTTCCTGAAACACATTGTAAAAGATCTGCAGAAAAGTCGGTCATGTTGAATTCAATTCATTGTTCCTTTGATTCTGGGGCTCAGATTACCCTGGATAAATTCAAAATGAACCGGTGTGATGCCATGCCCAATTTCATGAAGGTAGGTTACCGCCTATTGGCCTGCCATGTCTATGAAAAGTAGTGCCAAATAGTGCCAATTCTTTGATTTTCATGGGTTTGTCGGGCGCACTTTTAGTCGGGGTTGACACGTTCGCGAAGATCACGCGCGACCAGCCGGGCAGCGGCCGTTTGCCAATTGTAGAGGGTGCGTTCTGGAACCTGGCTACGGAACCAGTCCACTATTTCAACATATTGTGCATCATGCGGGGTACGGCGGCTATACGGCCGTAAACCCACCACATAGGGAAAATAAAGCGCATTATAATGCCGCCAGGCATCTGTCGTGCCAAAAGGGCCCTGGTCACGGGGCTTTAACTTCATGATGCTCTCTGCCAGCAACGCCTTTAGCTCCGCTGCACGGGACAACGTGCTGTCCCCCTGGCCGGTTTGGGTAAGCTGCTTAGTCACCGTCGGCAAGCGCGTGAGCGGATTGCTGGCCAACTTGGGCAGGTTGCTCATCTGGCTCAAGGCCTGACGCGTTAGTCGCTCGAACTCCTTGCCATCTAAATCGAGCGGATTGAGCGCAGTGTTTAGCCGCTGGGCCGCATTGGCCTCGGCCCGCTGCACGACCCGCGTTTGGCGCAGCTGCGGCGCATTGATAAAGGCAATTCGGTCTAGCAATAGTTGAACTGGGTCCGAAAAGGTTTGAACAAACACTGCTGCCGCCACGCTGCTCATCAGCAGCAGCACCAGAGGATAACTAATGCCCATCCAGATCGTCATTACCAGAACAACTTGCCCACCAAAAATAAGGGCTGTAAAAAATGAATAATCCAGGGAGCGTAAAAAGTGAAACAGCCACGCTTCTCCTTTGTCAGAGGCGTCCAGCCAGGCAATGACCATGCCAAAAACGAACAAGTCCAGGCCAATGAGCGAGGCCAACCACAGCGGCATCGTTGGCGTGTTGGGAATTATCACAAAACTGAGGGCTACACCATAGGCAATGATACAAGCCAGACCAATGCCAAGCAGGCGTTGCTGACGGCCGTATCGTTCTTCCCAGGCCGCTCGGTTTGGCACAAGCCAAATCATGGCTGCCAGCCAAAACAAGGCGGGTAAAACCACAAACAGACGTTGGGCACGATACAGGTTTAGGGCGAGATCAGCCCCGGGGGCAAATCGGCCCAGCAACGCCGTACCCAGTCCCAAAGCAAACGTGACCATACCGCCCCCCGCCAACCACAGCTGCAGCCGACCGGGATCGCGGGCGATGAGGTAGCAACCCAGCCACAACATCAGGAAAAAAAAGAAGCTTTGCAAGATCAGCGAAGTCAGGCTCATAAGGCGATTGTACGAAGATGAAGCCATAAACGGCAAATCGCAGGTTGACAAACAGCAGCTATTTAGATAACCTTCTATTTAGATTGTCATCTAAATAGTTTTCAAGCGGGACACCATTCATGGAAAACCACCAAATTGAGGCGCTAATCACTTTTTTGCAGGCTGCGGGGCAGCAGGCGCGGCTGCACATCCTGGGTATTTTGGCGGAACACACCGCATCCGTGCCGGA
>CBDUOF010000311.1:0-7025 GCA_965368765.1 uncultured Anaerolineae bacterium
CCAGCTCGGGTGCATCTGTCTGGCTGCCATTTGAATTAATACTTTGGTAGAGTGCTTCTATGAGCTTTTTAACCGTGACCGGTTTGCTAATATATTCGTTCATTCCTAGCGACAGATAGTGTTCGCGATCTCCTTCCATGGCATGGGCCGTTACGGCGATGATGAACGGCCGTTTGTCTGTTGACGAATCGGCCAGAATCTGCGTGGTTGCTTCAATACCATCCATTACCGGCATTTGAATATCCATCAAAATGACGTCGTACAAACGTTTGGCTGCAGCGTCCACGCCAATCTTGCCGTTGGCCGCACAATCAGCCTGGTAACCTAGTTTGGCTAGCATATCTTTCAGGATGCGCTGGTTGAGTCGGTTGTCTTCCACCAGCAATATTTTCAGCGGGTGGCGCTCGCCCATGGTTTCGCCGGGTTCCGGGCTTGGGGCAGCAGCCACACTCACAGACAAAACGTTCATGAGCGTATCGTAGAGTTGAGAGCCCACTATGGGCAGCGTGACGTAGCCAGAAAACACCTCAGAAGTTTCTAGAGGCATCGGATTCGCCGAAGGATTGAGTAGAAGAATCGGGAGGCGGCCATGCCGCTTGCTAACCTGTAGCTGGCCAATGATGGATGGATCTTCTTGCCATACGGCCGTATCCAGTAAAACAACATCAAAAGGCTCGGAATTGGCGATCCAATAGCCCGCTTCATGGCGGCTGCCAGCGGCATATACCTCTAAACCCGCAATGCGTGCTTCTCTGCTGATCTGTCTCCGTTGAATCGCATTAGTCGTAATGACCAATAGCCGCTTGTTTAACAAAGTCGCTTTGTGCTGGCGTAAGGAAACAGTCGGGGGATCATCCGTTGTCGCCGGGCTGAACTGGGCAGAAAAATGAACGGCCGTCCCCTGGCCAATGGTGGACTCCAAATAAATATCACCCTTCATCAGCCCAACCAATCGCTTGCAAAGGACCAGCCCTAATCCGTTACCCCCATGCGAACGCGTCATCGAGCTGTCGATTTGTCTGAATGGCAAAAAGAGCTGCTGGACCTGCTCTGGAGCAATGCCCACACCGCTGTCGCTCACCACAAAATGGAGCATTAAACGCCCTTCTTCCTGAGTAAAGGAAATGCCAATGTCGACATGCCCCTCTTCGGTGAACTTAATGCTGTTTTCCAGTAGATTTGTAAAGATCTGCCGCAGCCGAACGGGATCGCCGATCAACCATGTCGGCGTTTGGTCTTCTATTTCATAGCCAAGCCGTAGCTGCTTGGCATTGGCGGCTTGCCTCACGCTTTCTAATGAGGCCTCAATGCAATCCACCAAATCAAATGTTTGCTCCGTGAGCTTTAGATCTCCGGTTTCTAATTTGGCAAAGTCTAAGATGTTGTTGATGAGCAGCATCAGCTGATTGCTGCTCTCTGTTACTACCTCAATCATCTCTTGCTGATGGTGGTTGAGATTGGTTTGGCGCAACATTTCAGCCATGCCCATTACCGCATTGAGCGGCGTGCGAATTTCATGGCTCATATTGGTTAGAAAATTGGTTTTTGCCTGGTCAGCTGCTTCAGCCGCTTCTTTGGCATGTTGCAGGAGCAGCTCAGCTTCTTTGCGATGGGTGATATTGTGCAAGGTGATTAAACGGCCGTTTGCCTCGCCGTTTGCGTGCGCTAGAAACGTGACGGACAGTTCGTAATAGGTTTTGCCAATCACCAGCTCGCTTTTTGTAGGGTGTTCTGCTTCCAGAATGTTCTGTAAGGGCACCCACTGCGGATGGTTTAAGGTGAGCACTTTGCCAAGCGTCGCTCCAGGCTCGTTTTGCAGCAGAGAAACGGCCGTTTCATTGATGTCTACGACCCGATTCTGTGTGTCCACGACAATGACACCTTCCTCTAATTTTTCGATGACGAGACTGCGCGCTACCGGAACGATGTCCAAAAAGTTGTATCGAAAGAGCGACCAGGCAAAAAACGTCGATGCGATCGCAAAAGAGAACGGCGTTGGGTTGAGATTGGGGATTGGGCTGTTGCCTGTAAGATAGAAGACCGTGCCGAACAGAGGGAATAAACTGCCAATGATAATGAGCGTGATCTGCCCGCGATAACGGTGCTGACTCGTTAACCTCTGGCGCAGTAATATGAGCGTGCTAAGTACAATCAGCAAAAGGGAATAAGCGATAAAAATCCAGAACCAGGCGCTATATTCTAGTTCTAAGTAATTAAGGCCGTTGCTGTTTACCAGCATAATCACCGGCCAAACGAGGTGGTTTAGCGGCTTTATCCAAATAAACAGGAGGGTTATCGCCGGAATTGTGAGAAGACCAGCCGTAAATAGTCGCGGCTGCTTCAACCTGTAAAAGAGCCCGGTAAACTTCAGCGTAAAGAGCATGTATGCGACAGGGGAAAGCGCGATGCCGATGCATTGTGCTTTTAACCAAGTGAGTTTGTCTTGCACAAGAACGGCATTTAGATTCAGGTTATAAAAGAGTATCCAAACGGTTACGGCAAGCAACAGTTTGGTGAGATCGCTAGCGCCAGGAATGTGGCGTCTTTGGTAAGCATAGAATGCTAAACTAAAGGTGATGACACTAATCGTGATGAGGAGTGGTGCGTAGGGGGTTTGCTGCCATTGCATGATTGTGACTCGCCTATTCTGGCTTTACAGAATACGAATGACTCTGCTCTAACGCTTCCACCAGCTCATGAACGCGTACGGGTTTACTTACGTAGTCATCCATTCCGTGACTCAAATATTTTTCGCGGTCACCGGCCAATGCGTTCGCAGTCATTGCAATAATGTATGGCTGCTTTAGGCTAAGAAGCTGCTCGCGAATGTGAACGGTTGCTTTTAATCCATCCATTTCTGGCATTTGCACGTCCATCAAAATGACGTCATACGGCCGTTGGACAACAGCCTCGATAACCTCAAAGCCATTTCCGGCAACGTCCGCCCGATAGCCAAGCCGTTCCAACATGCGTAGCGCCACTTTTTGGTTAATTGTATTGTCTTCTGCCAGCAAGATGCGGAGCGGACAGCGCTGCCCCATTGTGGGATCGAATAACGTCTTTTTACTGGATTTGAAAACGGCCGTCTGCTTACTTCTAAATAATCCAGCCAACGTCTTCAATAAAATAGTTGGCTTTACGGGTTTCGTTAGGTAGGCGTTAAACAATGCCCGGTCCCCCTCAGGGAGCGCTTGCCCTAAAGAGGTAAGCATCACCAGAGGTAACTCGGTTTTGCTATATTTCTTACGTATTATTTGGGCCAGCATGGCTCCGTCAATATGTGGCATTTGCATGTCCAGAATGGCGACATCAAATTTAAGCCCATTTTTCAGGGCAGAAATCACTTCTGCACCAGAGGCATAACAATGGGGAATCATTTGCCATAACTCTGCCTGTCGGGTCAGAATGGTACGATTTGTCACATTGTCATCCACAATGAGCAAATGTCGATCGTGCAGAATATCGGAGGTGGTGGACGGATCTGTCTTGAACATTTCATTAACATTCTCGGCCTGAATTGTGAAATGAAAAATTGAACCCTTGCCGGGTTCGCTTTCTACCCACATCTTGCCGCCCATCAGTTCCGTAAGGCGCTTTGAAATTGCCAGTCCCAGACCACTACCCCCATACTGTCTTGTGGTAGAGGCATCTACCTGACTAAATGATAGAAACAGTCGATCCAGGCGATCTTTCGGGATGCCAATGCCAGTATCTTTTACGGCAAAATGAACTTCATGCCGTCCATCTGGTAAGACCTCACTAGACGCCGACACGACCACTTCACCTTGTTTGGTAAATTTCACTGCATTACTAGACAGGTTAACCAATATTTGACGAAGGCGGGTGATATCCCCCTGAATAAAGGCAGGGACATCCTGCTCCATAAAGTAAGCCAGATTTAACCCCTTGCTGCTGGCTTTG
Organism: uncultured Anaerolineae bacterium; assembly: GCA_965368765.1. Taxonomy (GTDB): domain Bacteria; phylum Chloroflexota; class Anaerolineae; order Promineifilales; family Promineifilaceae; genus Leptofilum. The sequence goes on from CBDUOF010000311.1 coordinate 3,922, forward strand.
GAGGCCACCAATTCGAGCGATTCTTCAATGCAGTGGCGTAAATTAAACGGTTGTTCTTCAAGCTCCAACTTGTCCGCTTCAATCTTTGAGAAGTCCAGAATATCATTTAGAACAGCCAAAAGTGCCTCGCCGCTGCGATGAGTGGTTTCGACAAAGTCTTGCTGTTCGCTTGTAAGGGGCGTGTCCAGGAGCAGGTTGGTGAGCCCGATAATCGCATTGAGGGGGGTTCGGATTTCGTGACTCATATTGGCCAGGAAAGCTGATTTGGCCTTATTGGCTTGTTCAGCTTTATCTTTGGCTATGAGCAATTCTTCTGCGCGATGGTGTAGTTGGGTCGTTAGTAATCCATTTAGCAACGCTAGGCTGGCATGTTCGGCATAGACTTGAACAATGGCAACGGATCGGCTGCTGAAAGCCTCCTCTACCGGACTTTGCATGTCGAGGGCACCCAGGATTTGGTCTCCCGCTCGCAGCGGAATGACCAGTTCCGACATGGTTTTTTCCTGGTAGGCAATGTAATGTGGATTTTGCTTGACATTAGGGCTATAGATGACTTTATTGGTGCGAACGGCCGTTGCAATAAGCCCTTCTCCTTGCAACGGCAAAGTTGCCAGAACCGTTTGGCCAGAATTGCCACCTGACGCCAGCCGATTGAGCTGATTATTGGCTAAATTTCGCTGTTGGACAGCATTGCTATTAAGTTGGAGGGGGGTTTCCAATAGAAGGACACTGCAGTCTGCAAAATCAAATTCTTCGATTAAGTTATTGCAGATTTGCTGTGCCAATTCAGTCAGGTTGGTGTAGGTAAGCAGCTGTGTGGCCGCTCGATAGAGCGAAGTGCGCTCAGCTTCTGCCTGCTCGCGTGCTGCCAGCTCATCTTGCAGCCTTGTGTAGAGTTGGGCATTGGCCAAGGCTTGCCCTGCCGTTGCCATGACATTTTGCACCAGCGCGATTTCATCTGGACTGTAAATCCGCTCGGTGAGGGAATCCATACCAAAAGTACCGATAGCACGGCCGCCAACGAGAATAGGGGCGATGAGCATGGTGACGGTGCCGCGATATTCCAAAGATTCCCCAGTGCTGCCCATCAATGGATCCGTTTGAATGTTTTGAATGACAAGGGGCTGTCCGGTTCTTAAGACGGTTGCGGTTGCCAAGTTCCCTTCCAGCGGAAAGATAAGACCAAGCCCAGACGGCCGTCCTGCGGCGAGGAATTCGGCAACAACATGGGCTTCATTTTCGCCTTGATTCAGCATGGCAACGGCCGCTTGAGGCACGTTAAATGCTAGAGCCAGCTTTTCACAGATGACTTCTAAAACTTCAATTGGATCCAGAATAGAGGTTGCCTTCGCCAAAATTTCATTGATGAGTGCATTGGCCGACAGGCTTTGTTCGTAAGTGGTGTATTCATCATGAACCAGTTGCAAAAACTGCTGCCACTGTTCTGAAGAAGGTGGCGAGCCATTATCGAGCTTCAGCTTCTCTAATTGGTACTGAAGATTTGTAGGGGGCATAATTTTAGTTTGGGAATTACATGAGGAAAGCGCGCAGGGCGAATTCAATACGACGGTACTCTTCCTCTATTGTAGCGACGTGGTTTTTGAGTTGATCCGGCTCCTGATTTTTGCTGCTCGTTTCCACAGCCTGACAAAAATGGGCGAATTCCTCCAAACCAATGGTTGCGCTGCTACCCTTTAATGCGTGCGCCGCCATTCTGGTTGCCTGGAAGTCCAGGCTGCTGAGGCCAGATCTCATCTTTTCAACAAGTGGCAGCGAATCTTCCAGGAAGATCGTAGACATTTCATCTAGCATTTCGGCGGAGGAGTCTCCCATAACAATTTCTAGTGTTTCTTTGACCTTTGCCTGTATTTGTTGAACGGTCTGGTTAGATACGGCCGAATTCCCTAAAGATATGTTTTGCTGTTCCATGATTTCCCCCTCGGGGATAGTAATAAGTGAAGCTAATGAAAATGAAAAATATCGAAAGTTACAATTTTTTATTCTAATTACAGGCTCGTTTTGCAACACTCCCTCTTAGGTACCACAGCAGGCTAAATGCGCCTTGTTCAGGTACTAATTCCCTACCGATACGCAAGCGATTTTCTAATCAACTTGGCTATTAGCTGTTATCGTGGCGCCTGTTGCGGGTTGGACCTGTGTGCAGTGTAGCCCGGACTTTTAACAACATATCTAACGGCGCTCCTCTTTAGGGCAAGATGCGGTAGTCGCGTTATAATTTGGCTATGCAACAAATTTGGATTCAAAAAGCGGGATTACCAGAGGTACTCAAAGTGCAAGATGAGCCTGATCCGGTGCCGCGCAGTGGGGAAGTGCGGATTCGCGTTGAGGCCTCTGGGGTCAACTTTGACGACGTACTGTGCCGGTTGGGCGTTTATCCAGACGCCCCCCGAATACCCTTTGTGCCAGGGTATGAAGTAAGTGGCAAGATTGATCTGATTGGGCAAGGCGTACCCAATTTTCGTGAAGGGGACGCAGTTTTTGCCCTGACTCACTTTGGTGGCTACAGCAACGTGGTTTGTGTTCCCTATCGACAGGTGTTTAAACGGCTGGATTGGATGAGTGCCCAAGACGCTGCCGCTATTCCATTTACTTATCTGACAGCTTATATGATGCTTGTGGTGATGGGCTCTTTGCACGCTGGGGAGAAGGTTCTCATTCACGGCGCTGCGGGCGGCGTAGGGCTGGCTGTGCTGGATATATGCCGTATCTTGGGGGTGGAGACCTATGGCACGGCTTCCCCTGAAAAGCATGAGTTCTTGCTGGGTCACGGGCTGAATCACGCAATTGATTATCGCAACCGAGATTATGAGCGGGCGGTGATGGATTTGACGGGGGGCAAGGGCGTGCATTTGGTACTTGATTCTTTGGGCGGGGTTCATTGGCCAAAAAATTATCGCTTGTTGCAGCCAAGCGGCCGTTTAATTCATTTTGGTACCAGCAGTTTGGCTACCGGCAAGCGGCGTTCTTTATGGACGCGCTTTCGGGGAATGGTGATGATGCCATTTTACACGCCGCTCAGGTTGATGAGCGACAACAAAGCAGTCATTGGGGTAAATCTTGGGCGAATGTGGGAGCATGCGGCC
>CBDUOF010000312.1:0-6981 GCA_965368765.1 uncultured Anaerolineae bacterium
TCAGAGCCGGCACCGCTCTTGCAGCTGCGCCAGCTCAGCAAGCATTTCCCCATTCGAGGCGGTGTTTTACAGCGGCAGGTTGGGGTAATCAGGGCATTGAATCAGGTGGATTTGTCCGTGCGGCCGAGTGAAACAGTAACGCTTGTGGGCGGAACTGCTGCTGGCAAGTCCATGTTGGCCCGAACGGTGCTTCAACTGGTAAAGCCAACCTCGGGCCAGGTGCTGTTCAAAGGTCAGGATTTAGCCCGCATGGGACGACAGGCGATGCGCCAGGCACGGCAGCAGATGCAAATGACGCTGCAAGACCCCTACGCCTCACTGAACCCACACATGATGGTGGCAGATATTTTGGCGGAGCCTCTGAAGATTCATAAATTGACAAGCGGCCGTTCTCAGAAAGAGCGCATCAGCGAACTTTTGCAGTTGGTGGGGCTCAACCCTTATTTCGCCAGGCGCTATCCGCATGACTTTTCTGGTGGACAGCGGCAGCGGATCAACATTGCCCGTGCCCTGGCTACGCAACCGAAGCTGCTGATTCTGGATGATCCGCTGCTGGCCTTGGATACGGCCGTTCAGCCCCAGCTGGTTACGTTGCTTAGTGACCTGAAGCAACGACTCGACCTGACGCTGCTGCTGCTGGTGGGCGATCTGGCGCACGTGCGGGCCATAAGTGATCGAGTTGGCGTGCTGTTTATGGGGGAGATTGTAGAATTGGGCGCGGCTGGGCAAATGTATGAACGGCCGCTGCACCCCTACACGCAATTTATCCACAGCCAGGCCTACCGCGCCGCCACGGTCGCCGACGAACGCATCCAGCCTGTCCAGCTTGCTGGCCCTGCACCAGATCCGGCCAAGCCACCCAGCGGCTGCCGCTTCCATCCTCAATGTCCCTATGCCACTGACCTCTGCCAGGAGGAAGTGCCTGCGCTGCGCGATTTGGGCTCACTGGCTCAGCCCCATCTTGTGGCCTGCCACCATGCCGAACGTTTCCACGAGTAGTCAGTTACAAGTGCCGTCTTGGCCCACAGTGCAACAACTATTCCTTTTTCACGTAGAGGGAACCGTGGGCTGGATAAGCCAGCTTACCCTGTAGGAAAATGAGGCAAACCGATGAATGAAGAGCAAACCCATCTCAAGATTGAGATTCCTGTGGAAGATGAACTCCCTTTTGTGCCGGAGCAACCTAAATCAACGGCCGTAAACGCTGTCAAAGCGCAGGCCACTAACGCCGCCAAACAGGCCTGGGACAGTAAGTTACGAAAAAAGGCAACGCGGGGGATGAAACGCGGCACAGCCGCTGTGGCCGGCGCTGTTGCTGCCAAAAGTCAAAAAGTTGTGCAAGAGCGCGTGGTCAAGGTGGCGGAAGAACAAGCCCGCCAACAAACCGAAGCCATCAAAACCAAAATTCGTGAAACCGATTGGCAACATGAAGCCAAACAAGGCACGGCCAGCGGTCTGCGTTGGCTCAGTGCCAAGTTGGCTGAATTAGCGGCACGTTTTTCCCCCCAAGAAAAAGAGTGATTTACCACCGAGCGCACAGAGAACCCAGAGCTTTATAAAATTTCTCTAGGTTCTCTGTTGCAAATCACAGAAAAGTCTTTGAATAAGAAATAATGATTCTCCCGTTTTCCCTGAGTAAACCACAGAGAAAGGACGGTTTTTACGTCAAAAGACTTTTTGTGGTTTACCACTCTGCGGTGAGCATTAACTATTTATCATCTAACGCAGCAATGCCCGGCAGGGTTTTGCCTTCCAAGAGCTCCAGGCTGGCCCCACCGCCAGTGCTAATGTGGCTCATTTTGGCCGCCAGACCTGCTTTGGTCACGGCCGCTGCAGAATCGCCGCCACCAATAATGACCTCTGTGCCTGCTGCAACCTGCTCCGCCAAAAGCTGAGCCAACTGATTGGTTCCTTCAGCAAAGCGCGGGAACTCAAAAACGCCCATCGGCCCATTCCAAACGACCATTTTAGCCCCTTGCAACGCCTGCTTGAACGTTTCAAGTGATTTAGGCCCGATGTCGAGCGCCATCTTGTCGGCCGGAATACTGTCGGCAGGAACGGTTGCGGCCTCGGCGTTGGCGTCGAATTTGCCTGTTACCACAAAATCAACAGGCAGGACGAGTTGGTCTCCAGCCATTGCCAGCAGCCGCTTGGCTTCGGGCAGGGCGTCGGCTTCCACGAGCGAGGTGCCAGTTTCATGCCCCTGAGCCTGAATGAAGGTGTTGGCCATGCCGCCACCAATCAAAATCTTGTCGGCGGTGTTGAGCAGATTTTCGATGAGCTTGATCTTGTCGGAAATTTTGGCGCCGCCCATGATGGCAACGTAGGGGTGGGGTGGATTGGAAACGGCCGTTCCCAAGGCTTGCAGCTCCTTCTCCATTAAAAAGCCAGCAACGGCCGCGCCGCCCTTGGTCCGAATGGCCAGAGCCACGCCTTCTGTGCTGGCATGAGCGCGGTGTGCCGATCCGAAGGCATCATCGACATATGAATCAGCCAGAGCTGCCAGTTGGGCAGAAAGTTCCGCGTCATTTTTCTTTTCGCCAGGATGGAAGCGGGTGTTTTCCAGCATCAGCACGTCGCCGGGCTTCAGCGCAGCGGCAGCAGTTGTTACACTTTCGCCTACTACATTTTCGGCCGTTTGCACCGGGCGACCTAACAGCTTGGCCAGGCGGGCAGCCACAGGGGCCATGCTAAATTGCGTGTCTGCGGGGGAAGACGGCCGTCCCAAATGGGAACACAAAATGAGCGCCGCGCCGTTGTCAAGCAAATAATTCAGCGTCGGCAGCGCTGCCCGAATGCGGGTATCATCCGTGACTTGAATATCAGCTTTGGGGTCTTTGCTGCTCAACGGCACGTTAAAATCAACCCGTACCAATACCTTTTTTCCATTTACATCAATATCTCGAACTGTTTTCTTATTCATCTTTACCTCGTCTTAATTATTTGTGACTGGTTATCATTGGCTTGCCCTAACATATCGCTGGTCTCGAATTCTTCGCCAGGAACTCTATTCATAGATTATTTGAGTGCTTTGTAAATCGGCATACCGTTCGTCATTCTTTTGGATGTTTAGCACCTTTTTAATCTGTTTCATGCGCGGCACCATTTTCGAAAGGGGAAGATTGTGGTTTTTCGCCACGGCAGCCTGGGTGAGCGTGCGTAATTCCAGTTCGCTCATAATAAATTCAACGGCTGCAGCCCAAGCAGCGGGGTTGTCCAGGTTCGGTGTGTTGGCTGCTTTGAAGGTGCGCCATAGGGCACGGCCGTTTAGCAACGCCATTGCGCCATAAGACCGTTCCTGCATTCCGGGAATAAGCACGGCTTCAACGGGATCGATCAATGCTTCTGGGCGTAGCTTCATTTTGAGCAGACCGCCATACAAAGCAAAGGGTAAGATCCAAGATTCACCCGGCACTTTGCCATCCTCGCTCAATGATTGCCCGCTGGCAATGACGCCTCGCGCCCGCCCGCCGGTTAATGGCAAATCAATACTCGACGGGTTGATGCTGTCGATTCGCCAGGTACCATTGACCTGGGTAAGCGTGGCGGTGACGACATCATTGGCCGTGAAGCTATTTTGTTCTGAATCGGGATCTGGCCAGGCATATTCCATGTGGACAAAACGGCCGTTTTCCGTTTCTACTGCCCTGGTTACCCCTAAATGTTCCCGACCCAATACGGTTTTTAGCAAAATGTCGTAGACATAGACATCGAACAACTCTAGCATGGCAGCAGCTTGGCCAGATTCTGTGAGCAAGGGGCGCATTGCTGCCGCATCCTCTGCCAGCGTCGCCTGAATCAGATTTTCTACAACAGGCCACACGTCATTCCAAATTGTTTGTTCATCAATCATTCGTTTCTCCCAAGCGCAGAATACGTGAGGCAATTATACGCAGGTGGCCGTAGGATTTCACGGCAAAAGCAGTTAAAGTGAACTATGACACGAGATTTCATGACAAGGATCAACGCAGTGAGACGTAAATCTACCTGATCGGAATCGGGCAAAAAGGTAAAACTGGAGAAGCTGAGGCCAATTGAGGGCACGCCCTTTTCAACGCAGCTGAGACAAGAAATACCGTGAGGCAACGAAGCCCAGCCAGACGCAAAGCAAACCGCCTGCGTTGCTGGCCAGGAGATAAAGTAGTCCATCCTGGCTGCGACCAGCTTGTAGAAGCGTCAGGCTTTCCAAACCAAAAGTGGAGAAAGTGGTAAAGGCACCCAGGCCGCCCGTGAAAATAAGCAAGCGAGTATTGTGTGGATACGACACTGTCTCAAACAATTGCCACAGAAAACCAATTAAAAATGAACCAAGTAAATTAACGACCAATGTGCCGTATGGCCAACCATCTCCTGCGACACTGACGACCAACAATGAAACGAGATAGCGCAGTACGGCGCCAACTGCTCCACCAATGGCAATAACAACAATTTGCAAAATAAAACTCCTCAGAAAATTACCTGTAGAATGATGTCAAAGGTAAACTACAAAACGTCTTTTGACGTAAAAAATCGCCATATCTTTGTGGTTTACTCTGAGAAAACGGGAGAATCACTATTTTTACGTTCAAAGAACTTTCTCGTTTTCAGCAACAACAAACAAAAATCCCTGCAATTCATGCAGACAAGATCTTATAAGCTGAACATATCTCCGATTTGGGCGATGCGGAACCCTGACCGACGCACGGCCGTTTCTGCCATGCTCCCCTCGTCCAACAACACGTTGGTATGGTTTAGATGCGTCAACACCAGCTTTTCGGCCAAATGGGCAAACCGTTCTAGCGTGTCGGTGACTAGAGGATGGGCTACCGGGTCGCGACCGCCCAACTCATCCCGACTGTAAAAGCTGGCATCTACCAGCGCAACATCGACGCTCGATAAGGTCGCTTCTGCATCCGGCCACTGGTCCCAGGCATCGATATCTGGCAGGTAAAGGAGCGATTTGCGTGGCCCCTGAAGACGAAAAGCGACCGTGCCCACGCCCCATTCATCCCGATGCGGTACAGGAACGGCCGTCACCGTCAGCCCTTCCCCCAAATTCACAGTCGCCCCAGCGGGCATCGGCCGGAAATCCAGCTCTGCCACCAGCGGCGACCACAGCGTCGTTTGCCCGATGAGGTCACACAGAGCAGGCGTGGCATAAATCGGTAGGTCATTTACAAACATTGCTTCCTTGCTCAGCTGCGGCAACCCGCCAATATGCCCCATGTGGGCGTGGGTGAGAAAAATACCATCGGGCTGGCGCAGCCGATTCGCCCGTTGCCGATGTGACCCCAGCACGCCTGCCAGCAAATTTAGCTGAAACTTAATGTCTGGCGTGGCATCAATCAAATAGACCTTGACTTTTTTGCTGTGCCCGACCGTGCCTTCGCCGCGTAACCCCGCGTTCCGCGGTTCTCTTGTATCCACAATCGCCAAACAAGCCGCAAATTTAACCAGAGACACATCAGCAAAAGCGGCCGTACATCGCCCACAGGTGCAGCCTGCATGGGGCAGCCCCGCATCCTGCGTCACGCCTAGAACAACGGCCGTTACCGACTCATTCGGAAAAGTTAACATAAAAGCCTCAATATGGATAACGAATCATAGCAAATGGCAAATGGTGACTCATTGACAATTCGCCATTTACCATTAACAATTCTACCGCAGGTTCGCTCCAAGCCGAACCCCAAAGGACAACAAAGAACGCAACAACCAACGCCCAGATCCTCTGCGCCTTCGCGGGTTTGCGTTAAAAATTTTACAGGAGACAGTCCCAAATGAAACCACTTTCAACCAAAATCAGCAACATCCCTGCGTCTATGACATTGGCCGTGAATGACAAAGCCAAAGCGATGCAGCGTGCCGGGCAGGATGTGATCGCCCTGGCTGGTGGCGATCCTGATTTTGACACCCCGGAACATATTGTGGATGCGGCCGTTTCTGCTCTGCACAACGGTCATACCCACTACCCTGCCCCGATGGTTGGCTTGCCCCACACCCTCGACGCCATTGCCGCCAAAATGGGTCGTGATAACCAGATTATTATCGACGATCCGCGCCGGCAAATTATTGCCACGCCAGGGGGGAAATGGGCCCTTTATCTAGCCCTTTCCGCTATTACAAATCCGGGGGATGAAATTTTAGTGCTGGAGCCGTACTGGGTTTCCTACCCAGCGATGGTGACGCTGACGGGCGGCACAGCCATCCCCGTTAGCTTGCCCAGCGAAGACAATTTCCGCATTACCGCTGATCTGCTGCGCGCCAAATTGACGCCTCGTACCAAGGCGATTCTACTTAACACGCCGTGTAATCCCACTGGTCGCGTTCTCACCATGGCAGAACGGGACGCCGTTGTAGCAATCGCTCAAGAGGCAGATCTGTATGTGATTGCAGATGAGATTTATGAGAAGCTGATTTTTGACGGCCGTTTTCACCTATCCATTGCCGCTGCTCCCGGGATGGCCGAACGCACCCTCACCGTGAATGGCCTCACCAAATCATACGCCATGACGGGCTGGCGCCTGGGCTGGCTGGTGGGGCCGCCAGAGATTATCCGCGTCGCCACGAAGCTAAATGGCCAATCTGTCTCTTGCGCGGCGACATTTACGATGCACGCCTGTGTTGCGGCGCTTAACGGACCACAGAATGCTATTGCCACCATGCGGGATGCTTACCAGCAGCGGCGGGATTTCATGGTCGATGCATTGAACAACATCAAGGGCGTGGAATGTCGCTCAATCGAAGGGGCATTTTATCTCTTCCCCCGCTTCCCTAACAGTCAAAAGAACAGCCTTGAATTAGCCGATGCCCTGCTGGAAAAAGCCAAAATTGCCGCCACGCCAGGCATTGCTTTTGGCCAAAGTGGTGAAGGGCACCTGCGCTTTGCCATCTCCACTGCCCTGGCCGATTTGGAACGGGCAGCGGAACGGTTGGCCCAGGTGGCGCCATCTTTGTAAACAATTAACGGGTGGGCACACATCTTTTGCTTGAAGCCCGGGCTTC
>CBDUOF010000313.1:0-6948 GCA_965368765.1 uncultured Anaerolineae bacterium
GTACGCCCTTAACGCGGACTTCGCCATTGCCCAACTCTAGATCTTCTTCAGCTGCTTCTAGAATCTCACTGGCCAGCTTGAGGATCTTCTGGCGCACGTCGCGAGCTGCTTCATTGATGGCGTTGCCAGCCACCACGGCGCCCCGACTGGCAAAAGTACCAGCGCCCCAATGAAACTGGTCGGTGTCTCCCGTAACCAAATCAACTTCGGTAACATCAACCCCCACCTGATCGGCCACAATTTGGGCAAAGCTGGTAAAGTGCCCCTGCCCCTGCGTGCCAATACCAGTGGCGACGCTGACCCGCCCGCTGCTGGTTACCTGAACGCGAGCCCCTTCGTAAGGGCCAATCCCAGTCCCCTCGACGTAGGCCACAATGCCTAGTCCCAAATGCTGTCCGGCGGCCCGTGCCTGTGGCTGGATGTTCTGGTAAAAGTCTTCATAGCCAATCATTTCCATGGCTTTCTTCAGGGCGGGCTGGTAGTTGCCACTGTCATATTTGAGCGGACCAAAATCCTGGTAAATAATTTCGTTGTTGTAGGGAAATTTTTCTGGCGGGATGAAGTTGCGCCGCCGAATTTCGGCTCTATCGATGCCTAGCTCGCGGGCGGCGATATCGAGCAGGCGTTCCACGACGAAGACGCCGTGCTGCCGCCCTGCCCCACGGTATGGGGTAACGATGGTTTTGTTGGTGAAAACGGCCGTAAACTCACTGTAGTAATGCTCAATATCATACGGCCCAAGCAAGGTGCACTGGCTGTTTAGCGCCACGGTGAGGCCATAAGGTGCATATGCGCCTTGATCGTGTACAAAAACATCATGAATGCCCAAAATACGGCCGTCTGCAGCAAACGCCGCCTCCACCTGGTGTATCTGATTACGCTCATGAGTTGTCGCCACAAAATTTTCGGCCCGATCTTCAATCCACTTGACCGGGCGATCCAGCTTGATAGCAGCCCAGGGAACCAGCACCTCTTCCTGATAAAACATCATGATCTTGGGGCCAAAACCGCCGCCAATGAAAGGCGCTATCACCCGCACCTGATTTTCTGAGAGGCCCAGCAAGGCTGCCATGCCGTTGCGCACAAAGACGGGGGCTTGGGTCGTATCCCACATCGTAAGACGCTGAGCGCGACGATCCCACTGCGCAACCACGCCCCGGTTCTCCATAGCGGCGGCAATACCGTGATCATATTCAAATTCACGCGTGATAAGATGGTCTGCTTTTGCCTTCGCGGTTTCATAACTTCCCTTGCGCTGCACCACATGGGCAGAAATATTATTGCCTAAATCATCATGAACCAAAGCTGATTCGGGTTCCAACGCAGCGTTCAACCCCACCACCGCTGGCAGCGGCTCCACATCGACAAAAATATCTTCCACAGCATCTTCAGCAATGTAGCGGCTTTCGGCCACCACCATGACGACGGGTTCACCCACAAAGCGCACTTTGTCTTTGGCCAGCGGCACCTGTGTACGCTGGTTAAATACGATATCTTTCACGGGCGGTGGCGGCACGAGCAGCGGCCCTGGCTGCCAGTAGTCGCCCAAATCATCGGCGGTGTAGACGGCGACGACGCCTTCGCGTTCCAGAGCCATCGAGACATCGATGCTAAGAATACGGCCGTGTGCATATGGACTCCGATAAAATGCGGCGTGCAGCATGTCTGGCAGATTTACGTCATCGGTAAACAGCGCCTGCCCCGTCAGCAGGCGTGGATCTTCGTTTCGTTTAATTCGTTCACCAAAAAATTGTGTGCCTGCCATTTCACTTCCTCCTCTGCTGCGAATTTCGCGAATTGACGCGAAAGATGATCGTTTTGATTTTGCAACCCGTTGGTAACGTTAAGCATGTTCACCAAAGTTGTTGACAACCGCTGCTACGCTTTGAAGGCGACGAAGCGGCCCCAGCACGAGGCCAGTTCCATTCCTTTTTGGATGAAGGCGGCGATGAAGTAACGGCCGTTTTCTGCCGCAGCAATCTCCCCGCCCAAATTCTCTGCATGGACAACACCCTTGTTAAACAAATTGAGGTGCATATCCTGATAATATTTGTCCAGCGGATACATCTCATCCCAATCCTTGCCGTACTGGTCAATCAGCTTCTGGTTCGCCTCTGCAAAGGTTTTGGGGTGCCAGACGCGCTGAATCGTGTTCATGGGATGTTCCATCGCCACGCAATCTATCCCCAGCCATTTGATCTCCATATCCAGGCACCAATCAGCAAAGTCTGGCGACGGTCCGGGATGTTTGATCATGTAGCGAAACTCATCTGAATCTGGGCTGTTCCAGCCGTATTGGTAATAGCCCGTTTTGATAATAAGAATATCACCCTTTTGAATATCGGCTCGCTCCATGAGCATGGCCGGTGTATAGACACTGGAATTACTCACGGTGTCAGAAATATCTACAATGACCCCAGGGCCAAACCAGTAATCAAACGGCACCTGCCCGATAGTGCGCCCGGCGGCGTGGAAATGCTTCTCGCCATCCATGTGCGTCGCCAGGTGAAAACTGGCCCGACAGTGGGCGTTGTTCCGCCCCAAACCAAAATTTTGGCCACCGACGCGCTTGGTGTACTTTACGCTGAGTGGTTCGTAGTTGGCCCACTGCGGGGTCTGCACGCTAAATGGCAGCGTCATATCCAACATTATCGTGTTCCGCATCACGGCAAAAAAGTCATCGTTGCTCATTCCATCTGGCGCTTGCAAAGCCGCCACCCGCGCCCAGGCAGACTCAACTTCCATAAAGGGAATGGCCCCAACCATCATCCAGGCACGCTGATTGCTTAACTCAGCAATTTGCCCGCCCAAGCCCTCTGCCAGCAGCAAGTTGGATTTGGGCAGGGTAACGTGCGACAACTTGTGATACTCCTCCGGCGGGAACAGCTCATCCCAGCCTTTGCCGTGCGTCTGGCGCAGTTTGGCTTCCGCTTTTTCAAACTCGCGAGCGTGCTGGTAGCGGATGCTGGTATTCATGGGATGTTCTGCGCTGCCGCAGTCCACCCCAATTAGCTTCAGCTTCATGTCCAGCGCCCATTGGAAAAACTCCGGCGAAGGTCCGGGATGACGCACGTAATAGCCAAACTCCTTGCTCTCGATGCCGCCCTGAGCATTGGGATTAGGCGTGTCTGGCAAGTCGAAGGTGTGCTTATGGTAGCCCGTGTTGATGATAAGGATATCGCCCTCTTTCACCGTCGCGCGCTCGGTAATCATTTCTGGTGTGTAAAGTGAGTAGTCGGAGACCACATCGGAAATGTCGACAATGACGCCCTCGCCGCATAGATCAGTCAGGGGAATATCGGCGATGGCTCGGGCACCGGAGTGAAAGGCACGCGGACCAACAAGGTGGGTGCCGGTGTTGTTGCTCCACTCGATCAGCTGCCCGTTGGCCCCCTGCCCGCCGCCCCAAGCGCCGGTGACACGCTTAAAGAAGTGAACCTGCAGCGGCATCTCACCGGGCCACGGCGGGGTAAAGATGCTCAGCGCCTGTGTTAAGTCGTACCACTTGGCATTGGTCAAGGTTTGGATAGCTTTATCACGGTTCATGTTTTCCTCCGGTGGTTATGATTTTTGGCAGACGAATTGGTAAAAACGAGCCAGAAGTTTATAGGGGTATTGATTGCTAACAGCAAATTCTAATTGTTCAAGTTGATCATAAAAAGCTGACTCATACTTTCGCTCGTTATCAGCCATGAAGTCGCAAATGCAGCGAACACCATATTGTTCCAGCAAGGTAAAACCAGTGGCTTGTAGCATTGTTTTTAGTTCGGTATCTGAGTGGCGTGTGATAGTTGTATCGAAGGCTTCGACATATTTTGTAGATTGGTTCACGCAAGCAAGGGCTGCCCCTAAATCATAATCACGCAGGGCGTGAGCCAATGTTTCAGTAAATGGGTTTGTGATTATGAGGGAGAAAATGCCGCCTGGGCGAAGGGCTTTGTATATACTGGTGAGTACCGTTGTTACTTCCCTAACATACTGCAAGACATTATGGCACAAGATTATGTCAAATTTTGATTCACCATATACTATTTGTGTCGCATCCCCAATTTGAAACCTTATTTTGTCACTAACCTGTTCTTTTTGAGCTAGCTTTTTTCCCTGAGCGATCATTTTTTGAGAGAAGTCAATGATGTGGACCGTATACCCCTCTTTTACTAAAGGCACACTGTCCAGCCCATTTCCCCCGCCCAAATCTAAAATATGCGCTGGCGGCTCTGGCAAATGCTTTTTCAAATTGGCCTGAGCAACCCGATATCTCAACCTGCCCCAAGGTGCTTCCTGATAAGCGTTCCAGGCAGCTATCCCGTTATCAAAATTTTGCCCTCGTGCCTGTTTCATGTTGTTCCTCTAATTTTAGTAGCAGTTGATTGCTAACGGACGCTCCCATTGCTATTGTAGCCCCCCATTCTTCCACGTACAAACAACCAGAGTTGACAGTTCAATGACGTTTTGATAACATTTAACCGATTGGTTAACTATTATTATCGAGCGCGAAAAAGGAGAAAATAATGGCAGACGTCTTGCATCAAGTCGGTATTCAGGCAGCACCCGAAACACTTTACGCCGCACTTACTCAGAAAGAAGGATTAAAAAGCTGGTGGTCTGAACACAGCGACATTGAACCTACTGTTGGCTCGCTTGCCAGTGTCAGCTTTTACAACAATATGGTTACCTTCAAGTTAAGAATTGCAGAGCTAGAACCGAACAAAAGAGTCGTTTGGGCTGTGGAGGGCGGACCGCCCGACTGGGCCAATACCACTATTACCTGGACCATTTCAGAGCAGGATGGGCAAACAATGCTACACTTTGCCCATCGTGGGTTTGCTTCTACAGAGGGGAACTTTGCATCCGTCAATTACAATTGGGGTTGGTACGTCACCAGCCTTAAGTTCTCGCTGGAAAAGGGCAAGGGAATGCCCCACACAGATGCCGACATGGCCTAACAAAAGTTGGCAATCAAGTAATTTAGTGATTAACAGAATCAGCTACTCAATTACTTGATTGCTTATCATTTTGTCTAAGCTACTCAAAATCCCTAGCCAGCCTTCTTCGTGGGCAGAGCGCGCCGCCGCATTGGGCAACTGTGCATGGACCAGGATGATCTCGGTTGCAGCGCCCCGTTCCTGAAACTCAAGCGTGACCCGACTTTCGCCAATGTCCATGTCGGGACGTTCCCACCGCCAGGTAAAGGCCAGCTTGCTTGGCGGTTGAATCGCCTCATAAACGCCACCAATAAAAAACACCTTGCCATCGGCGTGCGAAAGCCCAATACGATAGCTGCCACCCACGCGCAAATCCACTTCTACGCTAGAAACCTGGCTGCCGGGAGGCCCCCACCATTTGGCCAGTTGGGCCGGATCGGTCCAGGCGGCAAACAGACGTTCGCGGGAAGTAGAAAAAGTACGTTTTACCTGAACAATTTCTGACGAAGGTTTTCCACTCACGGGGCTCATCAACTTTCCTCTTCCTGTGATTCAATAAAGTCAGCCAAAGCGTCAAGTTGGCCTTCCCAAAACTGTTGATAAATATTGATCCAGGCTGAGGCTTCTTTTAACGGCGCCGCAATGAGACGACAATGCTGGATGCGCCCTTCTTTTTGGCGTTCTAACAAGCCAGCTTTTTCCAACACAGTCAAATGTTTGGAAATAGCCGGCAATGAGATATCAAATGGGCTGGCCAATTCCCCAACCGTCGCGGTTCCTTGCGCCAGGCGAGATAGAATGGCGCGTCTCGTCGGGTCTGAAAGTGCAGCAAAGGTTTTGTCGAGCGGTAACGATTTATAATTAACCATATCGTTAACTATTGTAGATGTCGCCCTGACGCCTGTCAACTCACTTTCATTCAAACGACAAATTGAGATTGAGGTAAACTAACTTGATTAGACCCCAGGCAGAGAAAACGAGAGTATGGTGCCCTGCCCTTTTTCAGATTCCAGCCAGATACGGCCGTCTTGCGCCTCCACAGCCAGCTTACAAAAGGTGAGTCCCAATCCGCTGCCGCCTGTCTTCCCACCAGACACCTGACCAAATTTTGCAAAAACCCGTCGCTGCCACTCAGCCGGTATGCCTGGTCCGTCGTCTTGAACACTTAAAACCACTTCGTTGGCTGGGGACAGCATGGCCCGCAACGCAATTTCACCGTTTGTCGGACTGAACTTGATGGCGTTGTTGAGTAAATTCACAATGATTCGTTGGGTCAGGGCAGGATCCGCGGATACGGCCGTTACCCGTGGATCTATTTCTGATTTAATGACGACCTGCTTATATTCGGCCGTAAGGATCACCTGGGCGACACTTTCCGCAAATAACTCACCTAAGGCAACTTCTTCTCGCTGCACCTCAAGCTTTCCACTTTCCAATCGAGACAAATCCAGCAAGGAATTCACCAATATAAGCATTCGCTTGCCAGAGGCCTGCCCGAGTTTAATTAACTCGTCCCAAGTGTTGTCTGGTTCAGGGGCCACCTCTCGCGTTTGCAACATGTCCAATGCCGTGAGCATATTGCCCAAAGGCGCCCTCAGATCATGCACCACAAAAGACATCAAATCTTCCTGACGCTGCCGGCTGCGGCGTAGAGCAGCCAAACTCGTCACCACAATTAAAAAAAAGCCCAACCGCACGACCGCGTTCCAGAAACTCACCTGGCCGGCCAGATCTTCATGAGAAAAAAAATCGGTGATAAACCAGAGCGTCGCGCTGATAAACGCCAGAGCAAGCCCAAAACGGCGATTGACAAACCAGGTCGCAATGGAAATTGGCACCAGGTAAAAAATTGAGGTGGAAATGTCTGGGCCAGAAAAATAGTCGAGCAAAGTCACAAGCAGTATCAAGAGAACGCAAATGGATATCAACGAAACTCTGGACAAACTTTGCAGCAAGGATGCCACTTTAGTCATGTAATTTGTTCCCTGTTACACTTTTAGAATCCTAACCAGGTGCATCTAAA
>CBDUOF010000314.1:0-6941 GCA_965368765.1 uncultured Anaerolineae bacterium
TGCAAAAAGTCCTGACATTGCTGGTAAGCATTTAAATCGAGCAGGTAGCGTCCCCAGGCATGGGTCAGACGGGCGGCGGTTGCATCCCTGCGACTAAAGGCAGCATCAGCAACGTAATGCAGATGAACTGGGGCAAAGGGTAGCGTACTTAAATTTGTTTCCTTCTGCCATACTTCGCTGACTTTTTGCCAAATTGTATTCTCAACAGCCTTTTGGGCACGCAACTTGTCTGGCAGAACCATCTCCGTAAAAAACAGGAGTAAACGATGAATGGTAATGGTTTTTTGTCCGTCTGCCCGCACAAGGCCAAGCGTAACCAGTCGGGTTAAGGCATCCTCTGCGAGCAAAAGTGCCATCAATTCTGTCTCCGCGGCAACGGTCGCTAATAGCAGATCGCGAGCAATGGGTTCTCCAGGGGCAAATTGTGCGGTGTGTGTTAGTAGCTGGCGAGCCAGCGCGTCTATCTCATTGCCGGGGTCTAACTGTCTCACGTTAATATCAAACGTGCGAAACACATTCAGCTCATGATCGGTGGGTGAGAAAGCGGTGCCTCGCCCATGAAGTGATGGATGCTCAAGGACACCCTGCTCACGTATCTGCTCTAAATAAGGGGTTGTCGTGACCTGCGAATAGCAATTTAAGAAGTTTCCTGCCAGATGTAAAGCTAGGGGTAAACGCCCCAATTCGGTGGCAATTTCTGCTGCATCATCACGATGGAGATCGGGGGCTAATTGGCGCAGAAAGGCGACACTTTCAGGCAGGTCTAATACCGGCAGAGGCCATTCAGACACCTGTAATTCTCGTGACCAATTAGCACGGCGGCTGGTGAGCAAGACGCGGCAGCCACCCGTTACAGGGATCCATTCAGCCAAAAGATCTTCTGCTTCACAATTGTCAAAGATCAATAATCGGGGAATGGGTTCTTGCCAAGCCTGGCGAACTCGTCCCACCTGGTCAATAAGGCTAAATTTATCGGCCTCCCGGTACAGACCCAAGCCGCGTTCCCCGCCGATAGCCGCCACCTCGGCAGGGACGTTCCGGGCATCGGCGAAGCTCATCCAAAAGATGCCACCGGGAAAGTAACGGCCGTATCGGTAACAGAACTCTACCGCTAGCTGCGTTTTACCTATGCCACCCATACCCGTAATGGCTAGGTTTCTGTCAAAGTTTTTGCCTGTTTCGGGCCACGGCAGCAATGTTTGGGCCAGATGCAGCAGCGATTCTCGACGACCTGTGAAGTTGATGTTGCGCTGGTAGGGGATGAGTGACAGCGGGGGCAGTGATCCAGGTTCAGCCACCTTATCCTTTTTTGGCCACTTAACCTGGGTGTAGTTAATCTTCCAGGCTGGTAACTTTTCTTGAAGCCGCACCAACTGTTGGGCCACTGCCTGCGTCGCTTGTTCTGGCTCAACACCTAATTCGTGCCCCAAACGCTGCCGCGTGAGGCCATATTGCTGTAAGGCAGCCTCTATTTGCTCATCCGCAGCCTGCATCTGCATGAGATATCGTAGGGCTTCTTCATCAAGGGCATCCAATGCCAGCCAACGCTTGGCGGCTGCCACCCCTTTATCCCAGGCTTGTTGTTCGGTGTAGGCAAAGCAGACCTGACGGTTAGCAGCCACAACTTGCTGTCTTAGCTGTTCGCGTTCCAAAAGGAGCCATTCGTTGAAGCGGGTGGCGTTATGAAGATAGAAGCCATGCAGCAAGTCTCCTTCATATAAGTTCAGGGCCGTATCAATTTCTTGAATGCTGCCAGATGCGATGGCTTTGATGAGGCTGAGATAGTCGCAGGTAACGGCCGCTTCTGCCCGAAACGTTACCTGTTTCCGCGTTACCTTTAATTCTGGCAGCGAGTTATGCATTCGTGACAGCAGTTTACGGAGATTTTGCAGGGATTGGGCGGTGGAAGCGGAATCCCAGAGCAGGTCGGCCAACAATTCGCGGTTTTGTGCCTGCCCCGCAATCGCTAGATAGGCTAGCATGGCGCAGCCTTTTGACCACTTCATGACCTCCGAAGGGTCGCCGTTTTCATTTTCAATGCGAAATGTTCCCAGAAGTTTGATATGCAACGACATGGTAGCACATTATAACAAACAACCTTTGAATAAGGGCCACCTAAAAACAGGTTGCTCGATGGCGGCGAATTCCTCAAGAATATTAGCTTCCCTTTCGATACGGAATGTGCAGCAAAGCAGCTGCCTTGTGCTTTGCCTGCTGACCACGACGATCGTAGCGGCTGGTGGTTGTCGGACTGGCATGGCCAGCCATCTTCTGCACGGTAGCAATATCGGCGCCAGCATCGAGCAGATCGCCCACGAAGGTGCGGCGAAAATCATGGGGTGAGAGGTTTTTCACGCCAGCTGCTTTGGCGCGCTTGCGCAGCATATTGTAAATCGCCTGGTCCGTTAGGCGAGAGCCCCGGTTCCGATTCCCCAGGCCCCAGAAAAGCGGTCCCGCTTTCTCGCCCCGGATTTCCAGCCAATCGGCCAGGGCCAGCGCGGCGTGGCCCACCGGCACGGCCCGCTGTTTGTTCCCTTTCCCGCGAATAATCAATTCGCTCTCTTCCTTAACATAGTGGGCTAAATCCAGTGCTACCAACTCGGCGCGGCGCAGGCCGCAGCCATAGAGCAATGAGATAATGGCGGCGTCGCGGATGCCCAACGGGGTGGGGGGGCAGCCGTGCAGCAGACCGACAAGCTCGCCGGCAGCCAGGGAACGGCCGCTGGGCAGCGTTTCCCCGCGAATGCTTTCCACGCTGGCTGCCTTTTGGTAATCCTGTGCCGACATCAGGTCAAGCTTCCAGGCCGTTTTCAGCACCCCGCGCAGGGCCGATAAGATGCGGTTGGCCGTCGTATGGGCATACTTTTCGGCCAGGGCGCTTTTTATAGCCTGGGTGTGTTGGAAGCGCAGCAGATGCCAGGGCACATCCCAGCAGGTGACCCGATCATCACCCAGACCCAAACGGGCAACGGTATCCAGAGCCGTTTCCATGGTGCGACGTGAACTGGGACTGAGTCCGGCGAGATAAACGGCGGCGGGGTTCTCATCAAGCTTTGTTTCGGAAATGGTTTGCAGGGCACTCTGCGTGCCCACCGGAGTTAATGGATTCATTATGTTTTAACCTTCTAGTTTTGAAAATATTTCTTTTCATAACTAGAAAATAGCAGAAAATGCGCATTATGTCAAGCAACTGATGCTTGAAAGGCTAACCGCTTGCTGATAACGAAGTAACGTCAACGTCCTTCATCCTCAAAATCCAGGCTTGTTTTAATAATCCGCCAGGTGTGGGCATTGCTGCAAATCTGCCGCTCCTAATCCTAATTTTCCTCAGTTTAACAGTCCGCGAGCATCATCACCTGAATTAACTTGATTCAAACCAAGCGCATTGATGGCAGTGGTTGGTTCAACTTACTGGCACACGTTTCATCGCCATAACAGAACTGATGTGCTATGATTTTGTTCGCCCTTGCCCCAACAAAGGGACCACGATCTTCTCCTGAAAGCTGGCTGATTGATGGTTAGGTGACGATACCTAGATTTAAGATGACCTGGAATGGTAGTCGAAATAATCACATCTGGTACGATCCCGGCCTGATTTTGGAGCAGCTGTTTAAGATTGGCAGCACAAGAAAATTCTTGGAGGATGCAAATGTCGATAGAAAACCGTGAACAATTGTTAATTAGAGGGCGATGGTTGTTTCCTGGAGGCGCGCAGTCTGGAGAGGTTATTCACGAAGGCGCCCTGATGATCGAAGCAGGGTTGATTCAAGCTGTTGGCACTTGGACCGATTTGCAAAGACGTTATCCTGTGGCCCGAGTCCTCGGTTCGGAACACCATGCAGTAATGCCCGGTTTAATCAATGCCCATCACCACAGCAATGGTGCGTCGAGCATCCAGCACGGTGTCCCCGATCAATTGCTTGAACTGTGGCTGCTTGACCTGGCTCGCCGCCGGAACGCCGACCCATTTCTGGCGACGCAATTGGCAGCGGCTCGCCTACTGCGTTCCGGGGTAACCAGCGTCGTCGATGTTCATTCAGGGGGAGGATCCCCGGAAACGCTAGCTACCAATATCGGAGGCAAGCTGCAAGCCTACGAACAAAGCGGTATTCGGGTTGCCTTTGCCGCTGGTATGAGCCACCAGAGCCACATTGTCTGGGGGGACGATCAAGCATTCCTGGATTCCCTGCCTCCCGAGGTCCAAGCGCTGGCTCGCCGACGTCTGCCTGGAGCTGGATCAGCCTCGATTGACGATTTCTTTGCCGTGGTTGATGATTTTTGGCGCCGCTATCAAGAGCAGGCCCGGATTGACGTCTGGTTTGCGCCGCCGGGCCCGCAGTGGGTTTCGGATCAAACGCTCCAACGTATCACTGAAACAGCCGCACGGTACGACACCGGGGTGCAGACGCATTTGGAAGAATCGATTTACGAGAAACATTATGGTCCGCGGACATATGGGGTCCCGACCGTGGCCCATCTCCAGCAACTTGGAATTTTGAGCCCCAGGTTCTCTTTTGCGCACGGGGTTTGGCTCAGTGAAGCGGAGATTGATATCTTAACTGAGAGTGGTGCCGCCGTCAGCCACAACCCCAGCTCAAATTTACGTCTGCGAGCCGGGATAGCCCCCTTAAACAGGCTGTTGGTAGCCGGCACCACCGTAGCTTTAGGAATGGATGGCACGACCATTAATGATAACGAAGATATGTGGCAAGAGATGCGTCTAGCGCTTCGTCTGCACCGGGGGCCGGGCATATATGATCCTGCGCCTACGCCGGCTGACATTTTTCACTTGAGTACACACGGGGGTGCCAAGTTACTCCGCGCTGATCATCAACGCGGTATGTTAGCGCCCGGCTTTCAGGCCGATGTTGTTTTAATAAATCTCGATCAGATAACCTGGCCCTGGGTTGCACCGGAGGCTGATCCGCTGTCGGTAGTGCTCTATCGGGCGGCGGCGGAAGATGTTGATACGGTGCTAATCGGCGGCGAAATTGTGGTTGAGGCCGGGCGCGTTATAACCATTGATGAAGCAGCAGTTGGACAAGAATTAGCTGCCCAACTTAAGGCGATGGATTATCCTACTGAACAGGCGGCGATGGTGGCCGCGTTGATGCCTTATATTGAGCGATATTACGCCCAATGGGAGCTAGATTCACTGGCGCCCTATATCAGTTACAATTCTCGATTGTGATATCCAAAATGTTGACGCTATTGTGGGTGAGATTAGCCGTCCGCCGGATTTCTTAAGCCTCTAGTCAAATTAGGGTAAGGCAATCTAACTGATGGTAGTTTGATTCATAACGATGATGACTCGCACCCGTACAAAAACCTGGACGTAGTCACTCTACTTAAGTAAATCTTATTTAGATGGAATAAATGCATAGCACGGTTCAATGAGCGCTGGAGAAAACCTGGTACACTTGATACAATAACTTCTGACTCACTTACCCCTGGAGTAACCATGAATAAACAGAAAGATGTTCCGCATCCCCATCAGCTATTTGATTTTTCGGAGCAAGTCGTGATTGTCACTGGCAGCGGCAGTGGTCTGGGCATGGGCATTGCCATACGCTTTGCTCAGGCTGGCGCTAAGGTAGTGGTCAACTACCGTT
This sequence comes from uncultured Anaerolineae bacterium, assembly GCA_965368765.1. Lineage (GTDB taxonomy): Bacteria > Chloroflexota > Anaerolineae > Promineifilales > Promineifilaceae > Leptofilum. The sequence goes on from CBDUOF010000314.1 coordinate 5,613, forward strand.
CGAGCAAAACTGGTGCGAATGCTGTCGTGGCTGAAATTGAAGCAAACGGCGGAACGGCCGTAGCCCTCCAAGCTGATGTCACGCGAAGGTCTGAAGTTGAACGCTTGATTAACCAGACAGTAGACCGATTTAGTCAGCTAAATATCCTCGTTAACAATGCTGGCATATATCCTCGGGACTCGCTTCTCGAAATGACTGACGAAGATTGGGATAGCGTCATAGACGCCAACATGCGCAGTACATTTCTAACCACCCAGGTAGCTGCACGACAAATGATTACTCAAGGTGAAGGCGGTGCCATCGTCAATATTGCCTCAATCGAAGCGGAAAATCCTGCTCCGGCACATAGCCATTATGTGGCAGCGAAGGGGGGTGTGGTCATGCATACTATGGCCGCTGCCAACGAGTTGGGCAGCCACAGAATCCGGGTCAATGTTGTCTCACCAGGGCTTATCTGGCGGGAAGGAATTGAAGCAGCTTGGCCCGAAGGCGTTACGCGATTCCAAGAAGCGGCTGCACTGTACAGGCTGGGAATGCCAGACGATGTTGCCGATGCCTGTCTGTTCCTTGCTTCGTCTGCCGCGCGCTGGATTACAGGCGTCAACCTGCGTGTTGATGGTGGCGTGATGACAAACCAGATTTACTAATGAAAGGTAAAGCTTCCGAATTGAGCCAGTTTAGTCACTCATAACGGCGTACTATGCAAAAAATCGATCCAAGCCTTCGAAGACAGGTATCGGCTTCCTTATAACTGTTTAAGTCATACAAGGATTGTTTATGCTAATCATTGAAAGAGTTGCCATTTTGCGATCGCTTGACTTATTCCGAGATACACCAGACTATATTCTGTCCTCAGTGGCGCGCATCATCGAGGAACTGAGCCTGCATCGAGGTGAAACATTAATTGCCGAGGGGGAATACGGCGATTGTATGTACATCATTGTTAACGGCCGTATGCGTGTCCACAGTCAAGATCAGACAATTATTCAGTTGGAAGCTGGCGCCATTGTTGGCGAACTGGCTATCCTTGATCCAGAGCCACGCACCGCTTCGGTATCCGCAGTCCAAGACAGTTTTCTATTTAGAATCGCTAAAGAACCTTTTGATGAAGTGTTGGCTGATCGGCCGGAGATTGCGCTTGGCGTCATTCGCACGTTAAGCCGCAGGGTACGAACCCAGGGGCGACGTTTGGCTCAATTGGCCCCGGCTGAGCCAAGACAAGACCAATCGGACGCCGTATGACCAATGTAATGATTGGCTCAGAGGTAAGCAATGGTTCACTGCGTCAGCGGTTGATGCTGCTGATTGGCCAGGGTGTAAGCCTGGGTC
>CBDUOF010000315.1:0-6935 GCA_965368765.1 uncultured Anaerolineae bacterium
GTTCAATCGCCAGCGGCAGCCCTTCTACCATGTGGCAAATGGTGCGAATGGCAGCCAGTTCATCAGCCAAAATCCACCCTCGCTGCTGTTGGGCACGACGCGCTGCAAACAGTTCAACCGCATCGGAATGCATTTCATCTGCATCATTGGTTGGATAACTTAACCCGGTCAGCGCCACGACCCACTCCGCTTTCAGTCGCAACGCCTCTCGTGATGTAACCAATAACTGCACATCTTCACACCGCTGGATGATGTCGAAGACAAATGAAACACCAGCAAGTAAATGTTCAAAATTGTCCAGCACCAGCAGCATTTTTTTGTGCTGGAGGTGGTTGAGCAGTTGCTCAACCGGTGTTGCTGATCCGGTGAGACGCAGGTCCAAAATGGTAGCGATTTCAACAGCGATCGCTTCAGCCAAGTCATCATCATTGGGGTCAATGTCTGCCAGCTCAACCAGCCAAACGCCGTCTTGAAATTGCCTGAGGCGGCTGCGGGCGATAGTGGTGGCGAGTCGCGTTTTGCCGACGCCCCCCTGTCCGGTGATGGTCACTAGGCGGCACCATGGCTTATCAAGGCGAATGTGAATATCTTGTTTGGCTTCTTTTCGGCCAAAGAACTGATCGTGTTCAGGGGGTAAGTTGTGCTGAACGACCGTATTGGGGCGTGCGCTGGTTATTCGCTGCATCTGGGCGTCTTTGATGAGTACCGTCAAGGCCTCAGGCGGGGCTATGTCCATTTCTGTTCGCAGCAGCTCGACACAATGGCCGTAATGGGCAACCGCCTCGCTCACGTTACCCGCTTCAATCAACAGACGAATCAGCAATGTATGCGCCGATTCATCGAGCGCATCGACCTGGAGCCAACGACGGGCAACCGCAATGCCAGTTTCAACATCACCCGTAGACTGCGCATATTGTCCCAACTTATCGAATGCTAGAATGACTTGACGACGGATTTGTTCACGGATCGTCATTACCCATTCATTAAATTGGGAGGCATTGTCAAAGTGAAAGTCAGCGAGAAACGCTCCGTGGTAAGATTCAAGGGCAGTGTGGAGGGCGGTCGATTTTTCGGCCGTATCGATCGGCCCAATTTTAGCCAACGTATCCAGCAGGAGAACTGAATCTACCTGCTGTAGATTTTCCTGAGGAAGCGCCACCGTTGTACGCGTTATCAACAACGCGTCGCCAACCTGTTTGCGTAGGCGTGACAACACGGTGCGTAGGTTATTCAAAGATTGTTTGGTTGAGCTACTTTCCCAAAGTAGCTCGGCGAGGAATTCACGTTGATGTGGCTTTCCCGTATGGGCGAGAAAGATAAGTAACGCGGCCTCTTTTTGACTGCGAAACTGAGCCAGGGGCGCACCATTTTTGAATAAAACAAATTGTCCAAGCAGTGTAAATGACAGAATCAATTGTGTTTCTCCAATGTGCGAGCAGTGAATTTTTATTATACATCACTCAGGGCCTCAGTCGAGAGATTAGGCCGTTTAGGCCAGTAAAACTAAAGTTGGCGCTGAGTTGTTAATAAATGTCAGCAAGTTTCTTGTTGAACAAAAGCTATCCACTTTGAAGCTTCTGTCATGCAGCCCGTGCATCTCGCAGAACTCTGAACTTAGATCTCCCAGAATTGGAAAGCTTCATAAACAGTTCGTGACAATCATCACGTGTCAGCTTCTACACATTTGGGTAGGATGTCTGGTGTTTGGGTATACAGTCTTCAGGAATCTGTGCTGTTTGAAATTGAATAGCCGACACCGATTTATGCCGACTGATTACCGACTACTGAAATCGAGGAGCTTGTATGACGCTTGAAATGTGGCTGGTGCTGGGCATACTGGTAACAGCAATTATTTTGTTTATTACAGAGTGGCTGCGGGTAGACGTGGTAGCCGTGGGCGTACTGTTGTCGTTGATGATTACTGGTGTGTTGACGACAGGCGAAGCGTTGTCTGGATTTTCCAGTACGGCCGTTCTTACGATTGCCTCGCTGTTTGTCGTCGGTGGGGCGGTGCTGCACACCGGACTGGCTGGTGCCATTGGGCGGCGTATTTTAGCCGTGGCGGGAAACAGTGAATGGCGGCTTGTGCTGGTTATTATGCTGGCCGTTGCGCTGCTGTCTGGCTTTATGAGCGATACAGGCACCGTGGCGGTGCTGCTGCCAGCCATTATTAGCCTGTCCATCAACACAAAAATAAGCCCGTCAAAGCTGTTGATTCCGCTGGCTTTTGGTTCGCTTTTGGGCGGTGCCATGACCCTGATTGGTACGCCGCCCAACATTATCGTGAATGACGTACTGCGGGAAGCTGGCTACGATGGATTCTCCTTTTTTAGCTACACGCCCATGGGGCTTGTTCTGGCAGCTATTGGCATTGCATTTATGCTCACCATTGGCCGCCGACTGCTGCCCAGTCGTCAGGTGAGCGTAGAAAAGCAGGTGGTGGCCACGCCCAAGGAAATAATAGACGCCTACCGTTTGCCAGAAGATTTATTGCGACTTCGCGTCCGTCGGGGGTCTGGTCTGATTGGTCTGAATGTGTATGAATCTGGCTTGGGCGAGCAGTTTGGCCTCACCGTGTTAAAGATCATGCGCCCCCCGCAAATGGCGGAGACGGTAAGAAACGGCCGTTCCCCGTCTACCCTGAAGGACACGGCGCTGCAGCCAGAGAAAGATATAGTTATTCAGCGCAATGATTCGTTGATTGTACAGGGGGCGGATACGGCCGTAAACCAAGCGGCCGTCCATTGGAATTTGGCGGTGCAGCCGCCGAAACCGAAAGATAGCAAAGCGTTGCTCAGCCGGGAGGTGGGGGTAGCTGAACTGCTGCTGCCGCCACGATCCAACCTGCTGGGCAAAACGTTGGCCGAGGTACGATTTGGTTCAACCTATCGGCTGACCGTGTTAGCAATCCACCGTCCCGGCGCGAAGGAGCGTCTCGACCTAAAAACCAGCCGACTCCAGTTTGGCGACACGCTCGTGGTGCAGGGGCGATGGCACGATATTTCCCGCTTGAGAGACTTTCGCCGTGACTTTGTGGTAATGGGTGAGCCAGAATCAGAAATCGATCGGCCAACGCGCGGCAAGGCACGTTGGGCCGCTGCCATTATGGTTTTCATGCTCGTACTGATGGTTGGTGAAGTCGTCCCATTGGTGACCGCTTCGATGGTGGCTGCACTGCTCATTGTTTTAACCGGCTGTTTGACCATGGACAAAGCTTACGACGCAATTGATTGGAAGAGCATTGTGCTTATTGCGGGGATGCTGCCGATGAGTATTGCTTTGGAGAAGGTAGGCCTGGTGAACATGATTGCCCACGGTTTAGTCGATATATTGGGCGATATTGGGCCATTGGCCGTGATGATTGGCCTGTTTCTTTTAACCTCAGTTTTTACGCAGGTGCTTTCTAATACGGCAACGACCGTGGTCATCGCCCCCATTGGGTTGGCCGCAGCCCAAACGCTTGGCATTCAGCCACAGGCATTCTTAATGGCGGTCGCCATTGCTGCCTCTATGGCGTTTGCTTCCCCGGTGGCCTCGCCAACCAACACGCTGGTGATGGGTGCGGGCCACTATCGCTTTAGTGATTATGCCAAAGTGGGTATCCCGCTGATTTTGCTGATGTTGGTAGCAGTGGCGCTGATCTTGCCGCTCATATTCCCATTTTAGCCAGGACATGAAAAATGGAGAGTGGAGATTCGCACAATCGCCGCTTTCCATTTCTTTCAATCCCTCAAAGTTTCAAAATCACACCCTCGTTGGCTGCCAGCTTGAACTGAAGCAGTGAGAGTTGGCCACTGCGCTGCAGGTTGGTTGCCAGGGCAATTGTAGCGCGGTTGCCTAATTCAGTTATGTTAACCTCCTGCGGGTTACCGGTAAAGTTCAACACAATCAGGAAGGAGGCGTCTGCTGCGGTGCGAAGATAGGCAAACACATCTTCGTTGTGAGCCTCAACTGCGCGATAGGTGCCCACATGCAGGGCAGGCTCGGCAGATCGCAAAGCGGCAAGTTGTTGGTAAAAGGTGAGCATGGAGGTTGGCTCTGCCTGTTGGGCGGCAACCGTTTTTGGGGGGTCGTTTGAGGCGATAGGAAGCCAGGGAACGGCCGTTTCAGTCGTAAAGCCTGCCTGGGGTGAACTGTCCCACTGCATCGGTGTCCGTTCGGGATCCCGCCCAATGATATGGGCAAGCTCTGGCTGATTGACCGCAAGCGGGTCCTGGACATGTTCGGGCGGAATGAAACCATCAACCATGCCAATTTCCTCGCCGTAATAGGTGGTGGGTGTACCGCGCAGCGTGAGCAGCAGCATGTTGGCTACCCGTGACTGCGCCTGGCCGATTCGGGTGGCGATACGGTGCTGGTCGTGGTTGCCCAGTACCCAGTTTGGCCAGCCACCTTCAGGCAGTGCAGCTTCATAGCTATCTACCAGCTGACGGACAGCCTGGGCATTCCAATCGCTGTGAATCAGGTGGAAGTTGTATGGCATGTGGCATTCATCAAAATCGGCTCCATAGTAGGCCATTAAGTGTTCATAGGGGAGGTAAATTTCGCCAACCATCATCCGCTCGTCGTAAACGTCCAGCACGGCCCGCATTTGACGAATGAGGGCGTGCACCTCTGGCAAATTCTGGGTGTAAATATGCTTCAGACTTTGGTGCGATTCCAGGCCGTTCCAATCGGGATTGGGTGGCTCATCGCGCATCGCTTCATCCTTCATCATGAGCCAGATCACGTCTACACGGAAGCCATCGACCCCTTTATCTAGCCAAAAGCGCATCACGTCAAGCATCGCGGGCAGCACGTCTGGATGGCGGTAATTTAGCTCTGGCTGCTGGGTGACAAATTGATGCAGGTAATATTGTCCGGTGGTCTCGTCGAAGGTCCAGGCGGGGCCACCAAAGAAGCTCAGCCAGTTATTGGGCGGGCCGCCGTCTGGGGCCGGATCGCGCCAAATGTACCAATCTCGCTTGGGGTTGCTGCGGCTGCTGCGGCTTTCTTGGAACCAGGCATGCTCGTCTGAGGTATGGTTGGGCACCAGGTCGATGATGAGCTTGAGGCCACGGGCGTGTACATCGGCCAGCAGCGCGTCGAAGTCGGACATGGTGCCGAATAGGGGATTGATGCCGACGTAATCGGCCACATCGTAGCCGAAGTCGTGCATGGGAGAGGGGTAAATGGGGGACAGCCAGATGGCCTCGATGTTAAGGCTTTGCAGGTAATCCAGCCGCTGCCGGATGCCTGGCAGGTCGCCGATGCCGTCGTTGTTGCTGTCCTGGAACGAGCGCGGGTAAATTTGGTAGATGATGCCTTTTTGCCACCAAAGTGGTTGCGTTTTCATAGTGGAAACTCCGTTGGTTGATGGCAGATAATAGTTGAATCAAGCAAAATATTCAATTATTGTGGGTGTGTTTCATTAGCGTACGGCCGTTCCCTTTTTTCTTCTGGCCAATTCTCGCTGCAAACTCAATTCTCCCTGGCGCATGGCCCAATGGTGGTTGGCTGAAAAGATCGGCTTCATGACAAATGAAAATGTGCGCAGCAGTGGTTTATCGGCGCGAACACGCCAATCGTAGGTGATGTTGACCCAGCTGCCATCCTGGACAAAGGTCCAGACGCCGATACCGACAAAATCCCCCCAAGCCTCCAGCGAAAATCCGTACGGCGCGCGGTTTTCTGTGACGCGAAACTGCCAGCGCAGCGTATAGGGCAGCCAGCCTTTGGTATGCAGCTTGATCACTTTGCCCAGACCATTGGCATCGCCTGGCTCGACTTCCTGAACGTCCAGGTAAACTGAGGGCCACCAGCGTACCAAATCGGGCCCATTGCCCAGGATGTCGCTGATTTCCTGGCAGGTGCTTTGGACCCGCCAGTGGGTAGTGAAGGCGTATTCGTTGCTTTTTGACATGACAATTCCTTTTTGGAGATTAGAGATTGGCCAATCTCTAGTCCCAGTTTCCTTCTTAAATTATGAGACGATAAACGGCCGTAATGACCAATCCCAGGCCATAGGCCACAGTATAATAGATCAACAGCGGCTGACGGCCGTAGCGCCAGAGCAGCCAGGCAGAAAGGCCAGCTAATCCCAATACAACATACAAATCCAGCCCAATTTCCTCAAAACCGAGGTTGGCAAAGATGCCCATTGCTACAAAGAAGGCGTTTAGGCTGAGTACGGCCGTATCCCGCCCACTTATTTTACCTTGCCAAGGATAAACCAGTTGCAGGAGCATCAATGCCCCGTTTAGCAATACAAACCCGACAAAAAAGAGCCAGTGAGAAAAATCATCGTCGTTGAAGATGATGATACGGCACAAATCAGTGGCGGGCGTATTGGGGCAAAACCGGCTGTGCAGGTAGTTGGTTATCTCGTGATTGCCGTAGCTGGTAGCCAGTAAGTAGAGGCCGATGATAAAGGTGAGATTGAGCAGCAAGGGAAAAAGTTTGCTGCCCTTTAACTCGCCTTGCTCAATTTGCTTTTTCAACAAATAAAAGGCCATCACGCTGATCAGCGGCAGGGTGAGCATATTGTGGAAATCTACCCAGCGCAGGAACTCGTTTGTGGCCACATATCCTTCCGTCCAGGAGCCGAGCCGGTTCAAAGAGCCAAGCAGGATGACGACGGTTTGTACGCCCAGCAACCAATGAACTGGCGCGAGAGAACTGGCTGTGGATACGGCCGTTCGGTTGGTATCAGTTTCGGTTTGCATCATAAACACGCCTTCCTTTATGGTCGAATCCCTGCGGTTGACGAAAGATAAGCACCTGGATTCCCGTCAGCAGGGCGCCGTCTGCCGCTACCTGAGCAAAAGTTACGGCCGTTGCCAGCAGAACGGTTAACACTGGAATGTAAAAACCAAAAAGAATGTTGAATAAGAATGAGCGAGAAATTGGTTTTTACTTGCGCAAATCACAGATAAATCGCGCTTCGTTTTTCAAGG
>CBDUOF010000316.1:0-6927 GCA_965368765.1 uncultured Anaerolineae bacterium
AGAATACGCATGACCTAGGCTATTTCCTTCAAAATTTTATCAGCCAAACAACGATGGCAATAGCCAGGCCAATGCCAAAACAGGTTGTCCCGGACAATCATGTTCTCTAGCATTGGCCTATTCCACGTAACCCAAACCGCGCAGCCGGGCCACAATCTCTTCATCCAGCACAGGCTCTTTGCTTGCCTCGGCGGGCGCCGTGCTGCGCATCCGCTCTAGCTGTGCTTCCACATGCTGGTGCAACGCTGCCACCACCTCAGGGTGCTTAGTCGCGATATTGTGCTGCTCATCGGGATCGCTACGCAAATCAAACAACAGTGGTTGGTCTGGTTTGGCATCGTCCCAAATGTATTTGTACTCCTCAGTGCGCACGGCAATCATGTGCGAGGTGTCGCGCCATCGTTCACCAATGACTACCTCCACGTCATAGGCGTCCGGGTTGTCTGACCAAAGTGGAATCAAGCTTTTACCCAACACCTTTTCGGGGATGCGGCAGCCAGCCAGCTCCAAAATAGTGGGCATTATGTCCATGGTGCTTACCTGCTGGCCGATGACCTGGTTGCCCGCAACGCCAGGAATGCGCATTAACATGGGCACTTTGAGGATTTCATCATACAGGTTCAGCTCCACATGCCCCCAGTGCCGCCGCTCTAAAAACTCTTCACCATGATCAGAAACCAGGATCACAATCGTGTTTTCAGACAGGCCGCTGTCGTCCAGAAAATCAAGCAGCTTGCCAATCTGAGCGTCGGTATAGGCAATCGCCTCCTCGTAAAGGCGTACATAGCGTGCTTTTTGTTCTGGCGACACAGGCACACCATTCCAGTTTACCTCATGCAAATGGGAAAGGTCTTGCCAGGCATCGGCAATATCTTTGGGCGCAGTGAGGGTATCTTCCAAATGGTACGGCCAATGCACATCCATGTAGTGCATCCAGGCCATGAATGGCTCATCAACACTGCCCAGCCATTGGATGGCCACCTCGTTTAACTCTTCGGCAGTGGCGTACAGCTTGGGAGGACGCCAATTTTGGCCGAGCAGCTTAACAAACTGGTGGGTTACCGGTTGGCGCAGGAGAAATTGCCCACCTTTGATGCCGCGAATCCAGGGGTTTTTCTCGCCGGGATTCAGGTCATTAAAACGCTGAAATTTACGGTCGTAGCCATAAGTACGGCTGAGAAGTGGACTAGTGGAAAATGCGGCCGTTTCATAGCCGGCTTCATCCCCAAGAATCTAAACGGGAGACGGCCGTTCTGGTGAGAGCCGCCCCAAACAGCCACCGTACATGCAGGCATAGGTTGAGGTAATAATGCCGGGGAACGCTGCTTGCGTCCAGGAGCCAGGCGTTATCGCCTGCATAAAGCGAATTCCTTCAGCAGCCAGCCGATCGATGTTGGGCGAAATAGGTTTGTGATAACCAGCATACCCCAATGTATCGGCACGCAATGTATCAATTGTTAACAACAGAATGTTCGGTTTGTTCATGATCTACTCAATTGGTTGTTTTCGTTTTGTGCACCGCAAAGACCGTAAACAAGGCAGAGAGAACTTTATTTCTCTCTGCGCACGTTGCGCTCATTGCCGTAAATACCTTCTTAAATTACAAGATCGTTTCTTGCATCCACTGCCAAGTTTTAGCCAATCCTTCTTTCATTGGCACTTTCGGCTCCCAGCCCAATGTCGTATGGGCATGGTCGGTGTCCAGCACAACGCGAGTCGCGTCAAAATCGCGGGCCGGTTTATAGTCTATGATCGCTTTCTGTCCAATCGTCTCTTCTACGGAAGCAATGAGCTGGTTCAGGGACACCTCTTCAGCACCCCCTATATTAAAAATGGGCGACTTGCCCAATGATTGCGTACCGCCCAAAATTAGCGCATCAACCAAATCGGAAATGTAAAAATAGTCACGGGTTATGCTGCCATCTCCCCAAATCGTCAGGGGCAACCCTTTGGCTACACGATATAAAAATACCGCCACCGCCCCCTGCCGCGCCAGAGGATTTTGGTACGGGCCATAAGGGACCGACGGCCGAAAAATTCCGAATTCTAACCCGTGCAAATGATGAAACATTTGCAAATATTTTTCTACGGATAGCTTGCTGACGCCGTAAGCAGTAATCGGGTTGTTGGCATGGTTTTCAGGGATGGGCGCCATCTGGGTACGGCCGTAAACCGTCCCACCTGAAGAGGTAAACAGCAACCTCCCTACCCCAGCGTCGCGACACGCCTCCATGAGATGAATGGTGGGAATCAGGTTCGCCTGCACATCTGCCGCCGGATCGCGATTCGCAACCTCATGGATCGCCGTTGTCGTCCACAACAGGTGAAACACCACATCCTGGCCAGTCACGGCTTCTGCCAACAATGACTCTTGCGTGAGATCTCCGCGCAGAAAGTGAACCGGTGACGGCATCTTGCTGTAGCGCGGTTGTTCATACTTGTGCAGCACCGTTACATCCCAGCCAGCATCCAACAGGCCAACAACCAAATGCGCGCCAATAAAGCCGTTGCCCCCAACCACCAACGCCCGACTCATGCAACACCTGTCCGATCTGGCAAAAATGTCTGCATCCTTTCCACGATAGTTTGGGCATAGGATTCAATGCTGGGCAGCTCACTACCGGCCTGAAGCTGCGGAATGAGCCCTGGCTGGTCAATGAGTCGCTGCATTTCCTGGCGCAGCGCCACGGCATCTTCTCTGGGGAAGAGCAAGCCATTCTTGTTGTGCGCCACAATGCCACTAACCCCGCCAATATCACTGGCCAGCACGGGCGTATTGGATTGAAGGGCATCGAGCAAGATAAGCGGACTGTTTTCATGCCAGGTGGACGGCAGCAAAAAGATATCGGCTTCGGCAAAGGCGCGGGCTAATTCTGTTGGAGGAATGAGTCCAGCAAAACGGACGTTGGGGTTAGCGTCCATCATTTGCTGCAAATTGGCAAAATAGGCATCGTGGCCGTCTGGTGCGCCATAAACGGTGAGGGTTGCGCCGTTGGGATTGGGCAGGCTGTTAAAGGCTTCTAGCACGAGATGCAGCCCTTTGTAGGGCTGGAGCCGCCCTAAAAACATGAAGCGTACCTGCTCGGCCTTGGTTTTGGCAACACTGGCCAGCGGATTATTGGTGTCTACACCGAAAGGCAGAAATTTAATCTGCTCAGCGTTAAAGCCATTGGCAATAAAGGTTTTCTCGGTAAATCGGGTGGGCACCAATACCAGATCAATTTGTTGGCGCAACGGCCGTATCCTGTCTAGGCGCTTTTTCATGATGGAGGTGTGGTTAAGAAACGGCCGTGTCAGCCCCAAAGGATGGGGCAACTGATACCCTTTCTCTGCCCACTGCACCACCGTCTTCTCCGGTAACTTCTCCATCACCGCCGACATCGCCTTTCCCAGCGGCCGATGGGAAATGAAACAAGTCGAACAATTTTGAATGGATTCGCCCACCTCACAGGTGCGATTGTCCCAACGCATAAACGTGCCCCAGCGGCACACCGGCACAAAATCGGTGGCCACATGGGCTACCGGAATCCCCAGCGACTTAGCGGCTTCCACGGTTGCCATTGTCAGCATATAAAAATTGAGGATGATAATGAAATCAGGCTGCTCCTCAGCCAGAATTTGCTGCGTCACCCGCCCCATGTCGGGATTGTATGCCGTGTCGAATGTCTCTTTGGGAAGTGAATCAAAGGCGAATAGGATGCGGTGAACGGCCGTACCATCATGATGACGATCTTCCTGAACAACCAACTGATTGCCCGATGAATCAAACGCCAGGTAGACAACCTCATGCCCCAAACGACCCAACGCCCGCCCCAGACGATCGGTGTAAACATCGACGCCACCCATCAGCGGCGGTTTCAATTTGTGGGTCAGCAGTGCAATCTTCATTCAAGTCTACTCACGTTATACGTTTTATATTCAGCAATTGGGCAAATGGGCAATCTGCTTGCTCAGCAACAGAATCACGTTTCTTATGCTGAATCCAGGGTCAATTGATCATAAAGTCTTTCACAGGCGAGCATGATCGCCGGGCGCAATGGCGGCGAATCATTTTTATTGATGGATTTGGCGTGAACTCCCTCAACCATCTTCTCTTCAAACGCTGCTCCCAGGAAAGCAATGACCTTCTCAAACTGTTCACGCGGTTCTGTTACCAACGTCTCGTAACGAATCAAGATGACCCGCGGATCGTCATGTAACCCTAAATCATAGTAAAGTCGATTGTAAAACAACCAATAAAGAGCGGCCCCTTCTTCAGGCGACAAATCATCCTGCCACAGTGAGCGAATCAAAGATTTGCTGGCTTCAGGTGGGGGGCAAACGTCAAACTCGGCAAAATCCTCTTCTATCCATCCTTTTACATGATTAAGACGGTTGTAGGTTCCAAATTTTTTCAGCGATGAATTTATAACATCTGTATAATGACGAAAGGCGAAAATAGCTTTTGAACCAGCGAAATGCTCTAACAAACGCAGCGTTTGCACCGTGTCCAAAATAGGCTTTAGCAGCGTAAACGGAGCCTGGCTTTGTTCCACCAGACCTTCGATGACCTCATAATCACGCAGTCGGTACAGATCAAAGGCCGCGGGGTGGTCTTCATTGTAAAGCTCGATCTGCCAAGATTTATCTAACTGCCAAATAAACATCGACGTTCCTGAACGGCCGCATCCCACCAAAAATATCGGTACAGACGCACCATCCGGATTATTCAACCGCCGCTGCACCCTTTTCTTGAGAGCATCTTGCTTTGCCTGAAGTCGATTTTGTACCGACCGTATCTTCTCTTGCATTTTAATATCCCCTCCAGGAGGAAATCTATTTATCTGTTGCGTAGTTGGTAAAAGCGAAATCCAACAATACCGCCAATCACCAACAGCGTTGGCACAAGCGCCAGCCAAACGCCCAGCCCGGCATTTGGGGGTGAATCTGGAATGGCCAAATCGGTCCCGGCAAACGGAAGCGGTGTGGGTGTAGCCGTTACTTCAACGTCTGGGGTTGCTGTGGCCTCAGCTGTTGGCGTAGCGGAAGGCGTTGGAAGTGGTTCGATTGCCGGCACATCGTCTAACTTACGCCAAATCACATACAGTGGCCCTGTTGCCTCATCGGTAAACGTGACGACCAGAATATTGCCATTGATAGTGCCTGCCCGCACGGAGTGGGCATGATAGCGGCCCTCACGGCCTTCTTCTGGACTGCTGGAAATGACGTAGGCCATTTGGGGTGTTGTCCAGCCGGCTACCGGAGCTGCCGGATCCCAAATGGTATGGTATACCCCCTGCGGCCAACGAATCTGGCCAAAGAAATGCACCCGTCCCAAACTGTCAGTGGTCATGCCATCACCTAGCGCCTGGCCCTGCAAATTCCCCATCACTCGCTTCGTCTCGCTCCAGGTCACTCCCCGATCAAGCGAGTAACGATGTTCTCGTTGGGTCACGTTATTTCCGGCATAAACCATGTGAACCGTATTTCCAGAGACCGCCAACCCAGGGAAAGGTTGGCGCAATTCATCTACGGTGTCATCGGCCCGATCAACCGAAAATGGTGATGACCACGTGACCCCGCCGTCAAAGGAATGGGTGTAGCGAACCCATTCACCAAGCGGACTAGAGAGATCGGTGGCGGCATAATACCAGGAGGCGTGCAGCCCGTCCTGGTCATCGACTAAGAACTTGATGACGTTGGGCGTATCGTAGGTGGGGATATCAGGATCAATCCAGACCGTTGTAATCCAGGTCTCACCAAAATCGGCAGAGCGCGTGTAGTAAACACCGGGCTCCTTCCCGTAAAAGTTAATAAACATCAAATGCAACTCATTGTTGCTATCGACTACCAGCTTCAAACGGTATGCGGGAAAACTAAAAGAGATGGGGCGTTCCCAGGCACGGGCTGAAAAAGCTTCCAAGGCCGGCGCTCTGGTGTAAAAAATTGGCCCTATATTGCCTTCTGACCATACTAAATGCAATGTGCCGTCATCACCCAATGCTGCAGCAAATGAAATAATATCGATTTCGGGTGCAGAGGCGTAAACGTCATTCGCGTCGGACCAGGCAACGCCATCAAACGTGGCGTATTGGATGGAGGTAATATCATCCTCCGGGTTGGTTTCCTTCCAGAAAATATGCACGAAACCATGCGGATCTGTAATTATTTCGGTTTCGCTGGTTTCAAAAATGCCGGGGCTGGAAAGCAGCCGGGGCACAGTCCAAAGCAAGGATTCGTCCTGGGCTTGCGTCGTGGGAACGGCCGTTCCCCACAGCACACCCATCATCAAAATCATCAGTAAAAACAGGGTTAACTTTTTCATAATTTCGCTACCGTTTATGTAAGCGCGAGCGTGTTGTCTGCCGCTGAGAGGCAATGATTCGCCCACGTTTACTTAAAGAGTTCGACCGCTCGAACCCAATCAACATACAGATACAAAGTGCTGACACCAAAAAGAAGTGCTAAAAGTAACCCTCGCGCCATCCCTTTGGACACCTGCTGCAAGCCAAGTGCCGCCACCAGGGCAACTGCGGGAAATGAGGGCAAAAAGTAGCGGTGGTCAGGCAAGGTGAGTGACAACGGTAGCCACACGCTAAGAATCCAAAATAAAAGTACCCACTCAACCGAACGTCGCCGCTTAAGCACATATAAGCCGCCCACAGCCAACAAGGGCAAATTGTAAACACCCAGGGCCGATGGCAAACGATTGGTCATGGTTTCAAACAAGACGCGACGGCCGTATTCATTCGTCAACACCAACCCTGCATAGGACATGATGGTGGTAAACTGCCGCTGCAGAACTTCAATCTGGTTGGCAAAAATCAGCCAGCCGCCCAGCAAGAGTGTGCCGATAAGTGCCATCGCTCCAAAATAGCGCACTGCCTGCTTCCAGGAACCGCGTACGGCGATGATGCCAAAAACCAGCGGCAGCGCAAACAGCATGGT
>CBDUOF010000317.1:0-6898 GCA_965368765.1 uncultured Anaerolineae bacterium
CCCGCCATTTTTCTGGGGTTTGTGCTGTTTGCGGCCATTTTTCATTGGCAGCAGTTCAAAAGCCGCTGGTTTCGCTTTGCCATCATTGGTGCCGTCGGTGCCGTGCTTTGTTGGCCGCTGTGGCAGGCCATCGTGGCCAATCCAACTGGTGAGCAGCGGCTGGAACTGCTGAATGAGGCGATTGTTGCCCTGCGACAGGGCAACCCGCTGACGGTGCTGGACCTATCGATACGAGCTTTGGGCATGTATGTGGTTCAGGGAGAGCAAGATTGGTTGTATAACGAATATGGCCGTCCCATCTTTGGCATCGTCACGTCGCTCATTTTTCTGGGGGGCATGGTGTGGGCCATTTGGCGCTGGCGCCAGCCGCGCTTTGGCTTGCTGTTGCTGTGGTTTTTTGGCGGCACCGGCCCCGCGATGATTGCCCCACCTGCCGCCAGCGTGACCCACAGCATCGTGGCCCAGCCCGTGGCCTATATTTTTCTGGGGCTGGGCGCAGCCGGGGCGTGGAAATGGCTGGTGCAGCGCAACAAAGTGGCGGCTGTGGCGCTCGTTTCCTTGCTTGTCATTGTGCCAGGCGTGGCGGCGAGTCAGGCTTATTTTGGCACCTGGAACAGGCAGCCAGAGGTGGCTGAACTGTACCAGGCGGGGGTTACGGCCGTTGCGGATGCGGTTCGGGCTGACCAGCCAACGGGGCCTGTGCTGGTTGCGGGGCCATTTATTAGCTACTGGCAGCCCTGGAATGCCCTCAATTTTGATTTGGCGACCGCTGAGGATGTGAGCCAGGTACGCTGGTTCAATCCGGCAGGCGCCTGGGTGTGGCCGACAAATTCAGCGATGGCCACGTACTATATTCCTGAGGCGCCGTTGGCGCCCCAGCAGTTTGATCCGGAACTGCTGCAGTTGTTTCAGGCAGATGCCGTGTCGCTATCCGCGTCACGGGGCGGCTATGTGAAATATATTTTGCAGGCATCGCCGAATTTTGAAGCGGTTCTGGAGAAATTTTTGGGGGAAACGGCCGTTTCCTGGCCGCCCGATTTTGCTCAGTTACCAGCGCTAGAACTGCCCGTCAACTTTGACAATCGTTTGATCTTGTTGGCGGCGACACAGCCGGAACAAGTCACCGACGATACTGTTCGCTTGATCACATTTTGGCAAGTGCGGGTGGCAGATGACGAGCCGCTGGTGGCTTTTGTTCATCTGACCAGAGACGGCGTCGATATTTGGGGTCAGCAAGATTGGCTTGATGTGCGTCTGGCAGGGTTGCAGGCAGGTGACCGTTTTGCCCAGGTTCACATGGTGCCCATCGATCCCGCTGCGCCAGCGGATACCTATCAGATACAGCTCGGTTTGTATCAGCCAGAGACCCTGGTGCGTTTGCCTGTTGTGGCTGCCGATGGTCAGTTGGCAGACCGCATTTTTGCTGGAGAAATTGTCCTTGAACGTTAATTTGGCACGGCTGCGCTTTGGTTTGGGAATCGGCGTTGTGGGAACGGCTGTACTGCTCTGGGTCATTCCAGACTTCACGCTGCGGCAGGTGCTGGCTTTTACCTTACTCGCCATTTGGCCCATGCTAACCTGGGCGACGGTATTTAAGGGTGGCTGGGGAAGCCGTTTGCTTACCGCTGGCGGGATGGCGCTACTTCTGCAAGCGCTGCTTGGCCTGCTGCTGCATTACCTGCCGCAGTCACCGTCGCGTGGCTTGCTGCTGGCGGGTTTGGTTGTCGTGCCGCTGCTGCCGCTGTTCAGGCCGCTGAAGCCGCTGCCTGCCGCACCACAATTGCCCGAAAAGCGGCTCTGGTGGCTGGTGGGCGGATTGATCTTGTTGACGCTGCTGCTGCGCTGGCCCAATCTGGGTTACAAAGAGTTTCAGGGAGACGAAGGCATTATTATGGCCAGGGCCGCCGCGATGCTTGCTGGCGACGATACGGCGCTGTTTAATCATCAGAAAGGGCCGATTGAGATTTTGCTGCCGCTGCTGCTGTGGGGCAGTGGCGAAGCAATCACGGAGTTTTGGGCACGACTACCGTTTTGGTGGGGCGGGCTGCTTTTGGTGGGCGCGGTCGTTTGGCTGGGTCAGCTGTGGTTTTCGCTGCGACTCGGGCTTCTGGCAGGCCTGTTGTTTGTGCTGAATGGCTTTGCCCTGGCCTTTAGCCGCATTGTGCAATATCAAACGTTTGTGATGCTGTGGGGGCTGCTGGCGATTATTTTTGCCGATTTTTACGGCAAACACGGCCGTAAGCGAGATTTATGGTTAACGGCCGTCTTCCTGGCAGGCGGCTTGCTGGCTCACTACGATGCAGTGCTGGTGGTTCCGGTGATTGGTTGGCTGTTGTGGCCGCGCCTGTGGCCACCGTCCCGCGTGGATTGGCGGGGCTGGCTGGTTGGGTTACTGTTGGGCACGGGGCTGCTGGGTCTTTTTTACTTCCCATTTTTGCTGAATCCTAATTTTGGCCGAACCGGCAACTACTTGCTAAGTGACCGGCTGGGTGGTTCCCTGTTGAGCTGGAGTGGCCCGGAAGTGTGGCAGATGGTGACGTTTTACAATAGTTTGTATTACGTGGCTGGTTTGTCGCTTTTAATTGTGGCCGGGATTGGCTGGGGACACGGCCGTTTCCGCCGGATGGTTGCGGCCTGGCTCTATTTTGCAGTGCCATTGGCCTTTTATTTGATTATCGTCGCTGATCCGCGCACCCATGTTTACACTTTTTTCCCGGGAGCGGCCGTTTTGGCAGCCCTGGGCCTGGAGCGGGTGAGCGATTGGCTGAAGCAAACTGGCGCAGGGGCGCAGCGTGCCGGGCAGGCGGTATGGATACTGTTTATTGTGGTGACGGCCGTTTATCCGTTTTTGCTCTTTATTGATAGCGACGCGGAGCGGCAGCGCAATTGGGCGACGGCCCGCCCGGCAGGTTATCCCACTACCTTTGCCGAACCGCCGCTCTTCGGTTTGTTTGGCTTTCCGTATCAGGCGGGCTGGCGGGCGGTGGCTGACCTTCCGCTGGCGTGGCCTATCGCCAGCAATGAGGAGGAGGAAATTACAAATGTTTATCTTGGCCCAGAGGCAAGGACATTTTGTCCTGATGCCAATACATTTATTTTGGCTGCGCAGGTCCAGGATGCTGTGCCCTATGATCCTGCCTGGCCAGAGACATGGTATTTGCAAGTCGAGGTGATGGTAAACGGCCGTTCCACGATGCAAATTTATTCACGGAAGCCAGTGGACGGTGTTCAAACGGTTGAGGCTGGGGAGGCACAATGGTGGCTGCGAGAAACGGCCGTTGCCCCCGCAGATCCGCAGCCAACCGTCCCGCTCGACATTGTTTTGGGAGATGATCAGATACAGCTGCTTGGCTACGATCTGGACGCAAGCCAGGCCCATCCCGGGGGGCAGCTTGGCGTCACTCTCTATTGGCGGGTTCTGGCACCGTTTTCCAAAACGTATCAGGTGTTTACCCATTTGTGGTCCGGTGAGGTGTTTGCCCAACACGATAGCGGTCCCGAATGTGGCTTTGCCCCAACCACACGCTTAGAGCCGGGCGCACTCATTGCAGACAACCACATTTTGCCCTTGGCGGAATCTATTCCCCCCGGCAGCTACGCCTTGCTGGCCGGAATGTATCAACTGGATAGCTTGATTCGGCTCTCGGTACCGGATTCCCCCGACAACATCATTGTTCTCACCCAAATCGATCTCGAAGATGCTCCCTCTGATTGACTTGGGCCGCCGTCCGATCTGCTTTAGCAATTATTAACAATGGCCAAAATAGCGCCTGGAATGTTGACGAACCATTTTGGGACGATAGAATCTGTAGCCTTTGCCTTCGCAAGCCTCTGCGAGAGCAACGCGGATAGGCGACAGCAACAAAACTTAAAAACAGGCCAACTTGTGACAGATCACATTATTATTTGTCGTAGGGGGAGCTTGCTCATTCGATTTTAGCATCACAATTAAACAAAAAATTGTTTGTATGGAGGAAGGATTTATATGCGGAACTTTATTCGGCCCGTGGCGATAGCTGCCAGCTTGTTGATTGCCCTGGCACTGGGTGTGTTGTCGGTGCAAATTATGGCAGCCGGTGATGGTGCCCCAATTTTGGATGATTCAGATATTTCAGTAAACCAGGCGCAGGCTGTTGCGGGCGGAACTGTTAAATATACTGTTGTTATTAGTAATTCTGGCGATGGAATCGCGAATGATGTATTGATTACGAATACACTGCCGGTCGCAGCAATCTACGTACCGGATAGTTTGATAAGCAATACGGTAGGCGCTACAACGGTTGACTATGGGATTGCTAATGGTGTTGTAACCTGGACTGGCTCAGTCGATAGCTTTGGTTCTGTCACGCTTGCCTATGATGCGACCCTGTCGGAATCGCTCCAGGTCGATGAAACAATTACCAACACGCTGCAAATTACCGGTACAGGTAGCTTAATCGAGCGTGCGGCCAGTACAACTGGCGCGGCAACCCTCATCAGCCATTTCCCAATTCTATTTAATGCGCTGCCAGCGCCGGTGTTGGATCCAATTACGGGTTCTTCTGGCACCAGCTGGACGATTTCTTGGGATGAACCTGCACCCAATGTAACAGGATATCTTGTTCAGGAAGCAAATGGCAATGATTTTGGCTCAGCGATAGAGGTAGATGCAGGCAATGATTTGACTGAAAGCTTTACCCATACCGCTACCGTAAACAATCAGTATTGTTATCGGGTGCGCGGTGTTGTGGGCTCGCAGCTTGGTAAGTGGTCGAATGTTGAATGCGTGGCTGGGAATTATGCTGATGAGTTTGTGGGCAGCAGCACTGATTGGGCAATCCGCCGCCAGGATACGGATGACGCGGAAAACTTCTCTTATCTGGAAGGCGGTCAATTTGTAATCAAGATCAAGGGACGCTGGGATTATGCAATAGCAGCCCCAATGATGGAAGCCCCGGAATTGCCTTACAGGATTGAGACTCGGGTGAAATTTGACGATGGTGTCGATAATCTGCACGCTTACGCCATTATTTTTGGTGGTGACTGGAACGGAAATACCTGTCCGAACGCCGATTATAGCAGCTGCTTCAATCATTATTACCGCTTGTTGGTGATTTATTATGGCGCGCCCAACGGGTATCGAATTCAATTAAAGCGCATCGATTTTCACGATCCGGATAACAATGCCGGTCGTGGCGTTGATGTGATTTCGTTCCGAGACATTTATGTTGGCGACCCGGCTGGCTACAATAACTGGCGTATAGATTTGGATGAAACTGGCGGTATCAAGCTTTATCTAAATGGGTCACAAGTTGCAGATGGGTTTGATGCAACATACCTAAATAGCTCTTACTTTGGTTTGATGGCTGCAACGGACGAATATTTGGGCTCAGAGCCTCACTTTGACTGGTTGCACGTGACGAAACTTCCATAACTTTCTATTGTAGGTCATTTACTTGAGTAGCGTTGTTCAGTTCAATGGTAATTGACCCTGGAAATGAAGCATAACGGCAGCGACATGCAGCTAAGGGCCACAGTGACCTTTTTCAGCTGCAAGTTGCCTGCCGTTATTTTCATTTTTGGCCCTTTCAAACGCCTGCGAGTGGATTTGTGACGATAAAACGTTGGGCTCAGCGCCTGAAAGTTGTGCCGCGGATTGATCCCGGCTTTGGGGTTGTTCTGGTGATAGCATTGATTGCGCTATGGCCTTTTCTCAGCCGGGCCAGTTTGCCCCAGGAGACGGATGCCGAGCTTCATGTTTTTCGCTTGATGGAGCTGAGCTATCTGGTTCGTAACGGCGTTTTTTATCCTCGTTGGGCCCCCGATTTTTACCACGGTTATGGCTACCCAATCTTCAATTTTTATGCACCCCTAACGTATTACGTTGGCCTGGTTGTTGAACTGCTGCCCAGGCTGGACGCTGTGTCGGGCATCAAGTTTGTTCTGGTGTTTGGCCTGCTGCTGTCTGCCTGGGGGATGTATGGCTTTGTGCGAGATAATTGGGGGCGGGGTGCCGGGTACGTTGCAACGGCCGTCTATATTTATGCACCTTACATCCAGTTTATCGATCCACACCTGCGTGGCGTCGCTCCGGAATCGTTTAGCTTTGGCCTGTTTGCCATGGCGCTTTGGTGCCTGGATCGATTGCGTCGTCGCGCGAGCTGGTGGCGTTGGATCACCGCAATTGGGTTTGTAACGGCCGTTATTTTGTCTCACAATTTAATGGGGCTGCTCTTTTTTGGCTTGTTGGCCAGCTGGGTTGCCTGGCAGATTGGGCTGCACTGGTTAGGTCAGAGCAGGAGTGGATGGCAGGAGTTACGGCCGTTGCTGGGCGCACTCATCTTGGGATTGGGCCTCGCCGCCTTTTTCTGGCTGCCCGTCATTTTAGAGCGCAATGCGGTTGACCTGAACAGCCTCATTGGCAGCAGCGACAATTACGATTTTCGGACTCACTTTTTGTCTGTGCGGGAGTTGCTCGGCTTCTCGCGGCAGATTGATTGGGGGGCCACCGAGCCAGTATACCGCTTAAATGTAGGGGTGGCCCAATGGGTGCTGGGTGGGCTGGGCTTGCTCCTTTTGCTGTTGCGCCAGGCGGAGCGCCAGGCCCATCTGCTTTTTTTTGCTGTTGCGCTGCTTGTGCTGTTCTTTCTGCAGCTGTCTGTATCACAGCCAGTTTGGGAAGCTATTCCACTATTGCCATTTTTTCAATTTCCCTGGCGTTTGTTAGGCGCCACCAGTGCGATGCTGGCCGTTTTGGCGGGTGCGGGTACGGCCGTATTGTTAAGGAATCTTGCGGGAAAAAAGGAAGCCGCACTCCTGGCCACATTTGTCGCATTCCCCATGTTGCTGGCCCTGCCGCTCAGCCAACCGGCGCCGTGGGGCGACTTTGGCGAAGTCAACCGGTTACGGCTGTCAATCA
>CBDUOF010000318.1:0-6885 GCA_965368765.1 uncultured Anaerolineae bacterium
AACTTGCCCGCAACCCAGAAAACAACGTCATCATTGGCGGCAATCATATCTGCTTTGCCCCGGTGTATGGCCCGCCGTTTGTAGTCGATATGGATCGGGGACGCCGCGAGGCAACCCTCGAAGATTTTCACAACTTCGTCAAGCTCACCTACATGACACCTTACCTGCATCACTCTGGCGGCACCGTTGTGGAACCCACAGACAAGCCAACACATACGCGCCATCTCGATATGGTGTACGGCCACATAAAGTACAGTAACAAGCCGTTCATGGGTTCTGTTACATCCGCCGGAAACGCGGCCGACAGCGTAAAAATGGCTGAGATTTTGTTTGGCGCCGACGCGATCCGGCAGCAGCCAGCCTTGCTTTCCCTCATCAACATCAGCAGCCCCCGCCGCCTGGATGATCGCATGTTAGGCGCTTTAAAGGCGTACGCCAAAGCCAGACAAGCGCTGATTATTACCCCGTTCCTCTTTTCCGGCGCGATGTCGCCCGTGGGGGTTGCGGGAACGTTGGTTCAGCTCAATGCAGAAGCCCTGGCAGGCATTGTCTTTACGCAAATGATTACACCCGGCACGCCTGTGGTATATGGTGCCTTTCAAACCAACATCGATCTACAAAGCGGCGCGCCGGTGTTTGGTTCGCCAGAAAGCCAAATTGCTTTGTATGCGGCCGCACAGCTTGCCCGGAAGCATGGCTTGCCGTTCCGCAGCGGCGGCATGTTTGCCAGCAGCAAAATTCCGGATGCGCAGGCAGCGTATGAATCGGTAATGGTCATGCTGCCAGCAATTCATGCCCGGGTTAACTTCGTCCTTCACGCAGCCGGTTGGCTGGAAGGTGGCCTGGCCGCTGGCTATGAGAAGTTTGTGATGGATGTAGAACTGCTGGGCATGTTCCATAAATTCTTGCAGGGATTGGATTTGTCGGAAAACGGCATGGCAATGGATGCCTTACGCTCTGTGCCTACCAGTGGGCATCACTTGGGGACAGAGCACACCATGAAAAATTTTCGCCATGCTTTCCATCGCTCCGATTTCTTTGATTACAATTCGTATGAACAGTGGCGCGATGAAGGAGAGCTGTCGGCGACTCAAAAGGCAAACGGCCGTTTCAAGCAGCAGCTCAGAGCCTACCAGCCCCCACAACTTGACCCCGCCATCGACGAGGCGCTGCAGGCATTTATCGTGAACCGGAAAGCAGAAATCAAACCAGAATATTAACCTGTCAGGCCTTAGCCAGAAGGAGTTTCCAGAGAGATGAGTGATTTACCAAAGAAAGCCCAGATTGTGGTCATAGGCGCAGGGATTGTAGGCAATAGTTTAGTCTACCACCTGGCCAAGCACGGCTGGAAAGATATTGTGCTGCTAGACAAAGGGCCACTGCCCAACCCCGGCGGATCCACGGGTCACGCCTCCAATTTCATCTTCCCGGTCGACCATTCCAAAGAGATGACGATGATCACCCTGGACAGCGTGCGCCAATACAAAGCGCTGGGGGTGTTTACCCAAAGCGGCGGCATAGAAATAGCACGTACCGAGGAGCGCATGGAAGAGCTTCGTCGGCGCATGGCCTCGTCCAAAGCGTGGGGCATCGAATCCAGGCTGCTCACGCCGGATGAGGTCGCAGAATTGGTGCCATTTGTGGATACGAGCATTATTAAAGGCGGGTTTTATACCCCCAGCGTCGGCGTGGTAGATTCGCTGCGGGCCGGAACGTTGATGCGCGAATATGCGATGGAACAAGGGGCGTTGACTGTGTTTCCCAGTACGGAAATCGAGGACATGGTGGTGCGGAACGGCCGTATCCAGTCCGTAAAAACCAACAAGGGCGAGATCGAAGCTGAATATGTCATGATCGCCTGCGGCGTCTGGAGCCCACGTATTGCCGAGATGGCGGGAGCTACCATTCCCCTCACTCCCGCCGTCCATCAAATGATCAGCGTTGGTCCGCTTGCCTTAATGGAGCAAACCTCCAGCGAAATTGAATACCCCATCGTGCGCGATATGGACACGTTTTGCTACGAACGGCAAAACGGCAACGATATGGAAGTCGGTTCCTACGCCCACCGCCCCATTTTGATGGACGCCAACGACATCCCTTCCATTGAAGAATCAGCCATGTCACCCACCGAGCTGCCGTTCACTGAAGATGATTTTGAACCACAGCTGGAGCAAGCCCTGGAGCTGATGCCAGACCTGCTGGGGGATGAAAAAGCGGGCATTCGCCACGCCATCAATGGCCTACTTTCGCTGACGCCCGACGGCGCACCGCTGATTGGCGAAACAATTGAGGTGAAAAATCTGTGGTCGGTTGCCGCCATTTGGATTAAGGAAGCCCCAGGCTTTGCCAAGGCAGCCGTCGAATGGTTTACCCACGGCGCTTCGGAAATTGATATCCACGGCACAGATATTTCGCGATTTTATGGCTACGGCCGTACCAAACACCATGTCGCCGCCCGCACCTCCGAAGCATTCAACAAGACGTACGGCATCGTCCACCCTCGCGAACAGTGGGCCTCCAACCGCAACGTGCGCGTCAGCCCCTTTTACATCCGAGAGGTTGAATTAGGTGCTGAGTTTTTTGAGACGGCAGGCTGGGAGCGTCCGCAATGGTACAACAGCAACAGCGTTTTGCAGGATGAATATGAGGGCCAGGTGCAGAAACGGCCGCATGAGTGGGACGCCCGCTGGTGGTCGCCCATCATCAACGCCGAACATCTCGCCATGCGCGAGCGCGTCGCGATGGTTGACCTCACCGCCTTTGCCCTTTTCGATGTAGCAGGGCCTGGCGTCGTCGACTACATCGAAAAGATGGCAGTCAACAAAATGGATGTGCCCGTTGGACGCGGTGTCTACACCCCCATCCTCAACCCCCACGGTGGCTTCAAGGCCGATCTCACCATTTTGCGCCTGGCCAAAGACAAGTACCGCATCGTCACCGGCGGCGGCGACGGGGCACGAGACAAAAAGTGGTTCAAGGACAATTTGCCCAATGATGGCTCCGTCCGCTTCACCGACAAAACATCCGCCATCTGCACCATCGGCTTGTGGGGGCCGCATGCCCGCGACGTCCTGCAGTCAGTTACGGCCGATGATGTTTCCAACACAGCGTTTCCCTATAGCACCGTCAAGAACCTCATTATCAATGGCATTCCAGCCACCGCTTTCCGCATTTCCTACGTAGGCGAACTTGGCTGGGAAATTTCCACAAATATGGAGCATGGCCTCAAATTATGGGACACGCTCTGGGCAGCCGGGCAACAATATCGCATTGTCCCTGTTGGGATTGGCGTTTACGGCACGACGGGTCGTCTGGAAAAAGGTTATCGGCTGATGGGATTTGAATTGGAAGGTGAATACAACCCCGTTGAGGCTGGCCTGGACCGACGACTAGTCAAGCGGGCTGACTTTATTGGCAAGGCCGCATATCTCAAAGCGCGTGAAGAAGCACCAACGGCCGTTTTGTGCACGCTCACTGTCGATGATCACCAGTCAGCCAGCGGCGTCAAGCGATACATGAATGGGGGCGAACCCATTGTCACGCCAGACGGCAAGCGGATTGTGGATGCACACGGCCGTCCCTCGTACGTCACCAGCGCGGGCGCCGGGCCATCGGTGGGCAAGCTGCTGCTGCTGGCCTACTTGCCGCCCCAATTTGCCCAGGAAGGCACCCAATTGGCCGTGGAATATATGACAGAGTTATATCCAGTAACGGTGGCGGTAGCTGGCAGCCGCCCGCTGTTTGATCCGGATAATGAACGGATGAAGTGTTAAAGAGAGAGTGGAGACTTTGTGCTGCGCACGAAATTTAAGATTGGAGATTACTAATAATCTCCAATCCAGACTCCAGTCTTTGATTCTCGAAATATAGGTGAAAAATGGACATCCTAGTTTGCATCAAGCGCGTTCCAGCAACCGGAGCAAAAATTGTGCTAACGGAAGATGCACAGGCAATTGAGACGCGCAATTTGGGCTTTACGATCAGCCCGCATGAAGAATGCGCTGTGGAAGAAGCGGTGCAGTTGGTAGAGCAGCATGGCGGCAGCGTCACGGTTTTGACGCTGGGCGGTGAAGAAGCCACCCAACAGGTGCGGGATGCCCTGGCGGTTGGGGCCGACAAGGGCATTTTGCTGCAAACGAACGGCGCTGAGTGGAATCCGATGGCCACAGCCAACGCCATCGTTGATGCCGTACAAACACAGCAGGCAGCTGGCGAATCCTTTGATCTGCTGCTCTTTGGCAATGAAGCCGCCGACAGCGGCGACTATCAGGTCGGGGTGCGCGTGGCCCATGCTCTGGATTTGCCCTGTGTCACGGGCATCAAAGGGCTGGTGGTGGTAGGAAATCGGGCAACGGCGCGTCGAGAAGCGGGTGGCGGCTGGGAACGGTATGAGCTGTCACTTCCCGCGGTGTTTACGGTGAAGGAAGGGCTAAATTTGCCGCGTTACCCATCTGTGCCCGGTCGACTTCGCGCCAAAAAGAAGCCGCTGCAGCTTGTTGAGCCGCAAAGGCTGGCTGGCGGCCTGGAAAAAGTGAAATTTATCACCCCACCCGAACAGGGCAGCACAACGGAAGTGTTAGGGGAAGGGGTAACGGCCGTTCCGAAAATAATTGACTTGCTGCGTGAGCTTAAGTTTGTGGCGTGAAACGGGATAAGTGAAAAGTAAAAAGTGACTCACCCTTTCACTTTTTACTGATCACTATCTCCTAAAAGAGAAAGAGATGATATTAGGACTTATTGAACACGATCGCGGGCAGCTAAATGGGCAGTCGCTGGAAATGCTGACGTTGGCGCGTGCGGTGGCTGCGGCAGAAGGTGTTGGGGTAACGGCCGTACTGATCGGCGAAAACGCAGCACCTCTGGCGGACAAGTTAGCCCGGTACGGCGTGAGCCGTGCCATTGTAGTGACCCATAACAGGCTGGACGATTACGCGCCGGAAGCGTGGGCAGCATCTGTGGTGCAGGTGGCGGCATCACAATCACCAAAGGCAATCATGGCAACGGGCACCGAGCGCGGCAATGAGATCATGGCGCACGTAGCAGCGCGGCTTGATTTGCCGAGGGCGGCCAATGTGACCCAGGTAGTCGTAGGGCCGGTTTACGAAGTGACTCGTACGCGCTGGGGCGGCAGCCTCTTTGAAGAAGCGCGGTTACCCGGGGCGATCAAGCTGCTCACGGTGGCCCCGCTCACCTTCCCCATCTCGGAAACGGCCGTTTCCAGCATGGATGTAACCACCTTTGCCCCTGATCTGAACGACACTCATTTTCGGGTGCGGGTTACGGCGCGTGAGGTGCCCGAAGGCGACAAAGTTTCCTTAGCCGAGGCGCGGCTGGTGGTGGGCGGCGGGCGCGGCGTAGGCAGTGCCGACGGCTTTGCCGTGCTGGAAGAATTGGCCACCCTGCTAGGCGGAGCCGTGGGCGGCTCACGCGTGGCAACAAACCTGGGCTGGCGTCCCCATGCCGACCAGGTGGGACAAACCGGTACCCGCATCGCACCCGATCTGTACATCGCCTGCGGCATTAGCGGAGCGATTCAGCATTGGGTCGGCTGCAAAAGTTCCAAGAAGATCCTGGCTATCAACACCGACCCCGACGCCCCCATGATGACCAAAGCTGACTACGCCGTCGTTGGCGATCTACATGAAGTTTTGCCGACTTTAATTGCTAAGTTAAGAGAAATAGGGGACATTAGTTAGCAATTACTCAGGGAACAGTAAAATTACCAAGCCTTGAGCTAATCAGGAAATGAAATGACTTATTATTTAAATCTATTCTCACCTGAGACGTACGAAGCCTTCTCTCAATCAACAAGAGATTTATCTGGTTTTAGAATCCGGCAAAGAAACGTTGCAAGTCGTGTTAAACCTGGGGACATCTTTGTCTGCTACATGACAAAATTATCTCGTTGGGTAGGGTTGCTAGAGGTTACAAGTCCATCTTTCGAGGATGACAGCCCTTTTTTTTACCCACAAGATGATACTTTTATCATACGGTTCAAAGTGAAACCAATTATTTGGCTAAATAAAGACCTTGCAATTCCTATCAAAGAAGATGAGGTCTGGGACAATTTAAGTTTCACCTCGAAACAAGATAAAAAATCTTCAACCTGGACAGGAAAGCTTCGTTCTAGTCTAAACAAGATAGAAAGCCGAGACGGTAAGTTTTTGGAAAATCTACTCATTAAGCAAGCCAAAAACGGCAAAAAATACGATCTCGACGAAACAGAGTACAAAAAGCTTGTCACTCACCGCATCAGAAGATTAGATAAGACTGTTACAGTCTCGGTTCCTCAGGACGATAAAGAGGAGGACTCGCTCAACCAGGCGGGGAGTGAAGTTAGAGAATCTATTCAGATACAGGCTTCACTATGCAATATTGGTCAAAAGATGGGTCTTCGAGTTTGGATTCCCAAAAATGATCGTACGTCCGTTCTTAGCCAAATAAAAAGTCCAGAAACCCCCATTCTTGATGTCTTGCCCTTAAACTATGACGAAACAACACTCAAAACAATTGAGCAAATTGACGTTTTATGGTTAAGAGGGAGATCTATTGTTAGGGCATTTGAAGTTGAGCACACCACATCTATTTATTCCGGAATATTGCGTATGGCTGACTTATTAGCCCTACAACCAAATATGGATATTAAACTGCATATCGTCGCACCTGAGTCACGAAAAGAAAAGGTATTTAGAGAAATTTTAAGGCCGGTTTTCTCCCTCCTTGAAAAAGGTCCACTTTCAGAGACGTGCACTTACATTTCTTATGATTCTGTGAATGAAATAGCAAAACTAAAACATTTGCCTTATCTTTCCGATGCTGTTTTAGATGAGTATGGAGAAGATGCAGAATAAACTCATCTATACCTCTTTAGTGGAAGAAGATGCA
>CBDUOF010000319.1:0-6882 GCA_965368765.1 uncultured Anaerolineae bacterium
GCCAATATCTTTGCTGGCGGCAATGGTGCCGATGGCGATCTGGTTTTGAAGAGCCAATCTGGTGCAAACCGTATTCGGCTGGATGCAGACGGAGGCAATATGTGGTTGGGCGGCAATGGTGCCGACGGCGATATTGTGATCTTCCGTGCCGATGGCGACAATCAAACTCTGGCTCAGGCATCGATTCATTTGAATGGAGATGCTGGTGACATTGTGCTGCAAAACGCCGATTGCGCCGAAGAGTTTGAGGTGGAAGATGATGCCGACATGGAACCGGGCACGGTGATGGTGATTGGTGACAATACGCGACTGCGTACCAGCCAGGAGGCTTACGATCGACGGGTGGCTGGCATTGTGGCGGGTGCAGGCAATTTGCGTCCGGGCATTGTGTTGGGGCGCCAGCTTTCGCAGGCCAAACGGCTGCCAATTGCCTTGATGGGGCGTGTTTTCTGCAAGGTGGATGCCAGCAACGGCCGTATCCAGGTTGGCGATCTGCTGACAACATCCTCCATACCGGGCCACGCCATGAAGGTGCTGGACCCTGCCAAAGCGTTCGGAGCCGTCATTGGCAAAGCGTTAGACGGTCTAAACGGCAATTCAGGATTGATACGCGTCCTGGTTGCGCTGCAATAGGAGCGTAACATGGCAACTTTAAGTATAAAAGCGATTGCTGCTAACTGTCTGGATCGCACCCCGCCGCTTTCCCTGCGGCGGCACATCTTTGGCGTTTATGGCAATAATAATCGCAACCGTTCTCTCAAAGCCCAACTCAACCTGATCCAGAATCGCCCGCATATTCGCGTAGCCATTGTGACCGTGCGCCCGGTTGGTTCCACACAAGGGCAGTACATCAACTTGCAACGCGATCTCGATTTGGTGAATGATGTGTGGCAGGATGACGCTAACGCCTGGGTTTACTGCACAGGCGTGGCCACAGTGTTAACCAATATCCTGGGAGCAAATGGTGTCTTGAACCAAAATTCTTGCCCACTGGGCGTGCAGGGCAATCCAACCCAAGAAGAAGACGATCTGTTTGATTTGGGACGCAATTTGGGCGCAGATGTGGTGGGCTATTACATCACTGGCTCGACAAATCCTGGCCTGATTGGCTGCTCCGCTTACCCCAACGGCCGTCGTGGTTTTTGGGTGGCGATGGGCAGCAACCAGAATACGTTTGGGCACGAGCTGACCCACGTGATTGGCCTCAACCCGCACCCCGGCCCGGATCCGCAGGTGGCCGACAATGATCAGGACAATTTGATGTGGCCAACGCCAGGGGCGATTACGAATCCTCCGCCCGATTTGCGGCAGGCGAATCGCAACCGGATTTTGGGTGATCCTGGCATGGAGTCTTGCTGAAATGCAGACAAGATATAAAGGAGTGATCCGATGATAAAGTTAACGGAACCATTGGCTACCGAACTGTCTGCAACCTGTTTTCATGCGGCTGAAACGATTCTGGAGCGGCGCTCGGAGGCAGAGTTTGAACAGCTGCGAGCTGTGCTACAAGCGGAATATGCAGACAGCGTATTGACACAAAATGCGATCATGCTGCTGGGGCGATGGGGGCGGCCTGAAGTGGTGCCAGAGATTATCGCCGAACTGCCTGAACAGGATGAGCGCGGCCTAATGAATGTGGTCGATGCCTTGGGTCGGTTGGGTACGCCGGAGGCGGTTACGGCCGTTCTGGAACAATCGCGCCACCCTTCCCCAGATGTGCGTCGCTTTGCTGCCTATGCCTTAGAGCGACTGGGCACACAAACTGCCCTAATGCGGCTGCGAGAAATGGGTGAGACCGACGAAGCTGATTTTGTACAAAGGCGCGTGCGCACCTTGCTTACCGGGCGCGGCAGCCAGAAAGAGTAAACGAAGTAGCCCACCTCTTGGCCACTAGCTGGCGGGAGGTGGGCTTTTTCGTTATCGGTTTAGGCGCGCCCCAGCACGGCAGCCAGCAGGGCCATGCGAATGTACATGCCGTTTTTAACCTGGCGGAAATAGGCGGCACGGGGATCATCGTCTACCGAATCATGGATTTCGCCGACGCGGGGCAGGGGGTGCATCACGATCATTTTCTCTTTGGCCTTGGCCATGATTTCCGGGGTGATTTCGTAATAGTTTTTCACTTCCTCATACTGTGCCAAATCGGTAAAGCGCTCTTTTTGTACCCGGGTCACGTACAGCACATCGGCATTCTCGATCACGTCGGCGACGTCGTGGGTTTCGCGCACGTTGAGGCCGGAATCAATGACCGAATTCATCACTTTAAGCGGCAGGCGCAAGATTTCTGGAGCGACAAAGCGCAGGCTGACGTTGTATTGCAGCAGTAGCTTGGTGAGGGAGTGGACCGTACGGCCGTAGCGCAAATCACCCACCATCGCTACCTTCAGCCCATCAATGGTGCCGAGCTCTTCGCGAATAGTGAAAAGATCGAGCAGTGCCTGGGTCGGATGCTCCCCTGGGCCGTCACCGGCATTGATGACGGGCACGCTGGCGGCGGCAGCTGCTTCCCGTGCCGAGCCGATTTCCGGGTGGCGCAACACAATCACGTCGGCATACTGCTCCAGCACGCGAATCGTGTCGGCCAGCGTTTCCCCTTTGCTCACCGAGCTAAACTGAACCCCTTGGGTGATGGGAATGACGCTGCCGCCAAGCCGCTCCATGGCGGCAATGAAGGAGGCGCTAGTGCGGGTGCTGGGTTCGTAAAAGAGGCAGGCCAGCACTTTGCCTTTGAGTAAGTCGGTACCGCCGACGCGGTTCACCATCTCCCGCATCTCGCGGGCGCGGTTAAAAATATAGGACAAATTATCTGGATTGAACTGCGACACGGACAATATGTCGTGCTGGGTTAGTCCATTACTGTTAACGGCAGGGGTTTTCATCTTTTCAAAATCAAACAATGGGTTTAAGGTTTTACTGTGCATATTTTCTCCTCAAAATGGTAATTGCGTAAGTAGTAATCAGGTAATTGGGCTCAATGACTCAATTAGCTAATTACTTATTACAAAAGGCTCATGGCAATAATTTCCCTGAGCCTGGCTCTGCCAAAACACGGCCGTCTTCAAAAACAACCTTGCCGCGCAGCACCACTTTTTGCACCTTGGCCGCCACTTCTGTGCCGTGGAAAGGCGTCCAGCCGCATTTGCTTTGCACCATCTCGTTGGTAAGGGTGCTGGGGGTGAGCTGGACAGTTACGGCCGTATCTGGTTGTTCGGGCAGACCGTAAATTCGGCGCGGGTTGGTGGCCATCAATTCGATGAGGCGGTTCAGGGTGAGGCGGTTTTGTTGAACGGCCGTTAACATCAGCGGCAATGAGGTTTCCAGGCCAATAACCCCAGGTGGTGGCGCGACTGATCGCTTCTCGGCCAGGGTGTGTGGCGCGTGGTCTGTGGCGATGCAGTCCACCGTTTCGTCCAAATGATCCCACAGTGCGGCCACGTCCGAGGGCGTGCCCAGCAGCGGGCGCATGTCGCCCAGCGGGCCCAGCCGCGCCGCGTCGGCTTCTGTTAGGAAGAGGTGGTGTGGTGTGACCTCGCAAGTGATGGGCAAACCTTGCGCCTTGGCTTGGGCAATGAGTTCAATCTCCTGGCGACGGCTGATGTGGCAAAAGTGGACCGGTCGGTTGTAGGCTGCTGCCAAACCAATACCCACCGCTACGCTTTGCTTTTCGGCGTGCATGGCAATCATTTTGTCGCGCGGCCAGATGGCAAAGCAGGCCATCAGTGTGGGCACATCTTCCACCCGTAGCGGCCCAAAAGTGTCGTTGAGGTAAATTTTGAGCGCGCCGGCGTATGGCGCACAGTCGGCTAGCTGATCAACCGCCTCTGGGCTGGCGCCAGCAAATAACCCTACATCGCAGCGGATATCCTGAGCTGCTTGCTGCCGCGTGGCGACCAATACGTCTGGCGTGCTGAGCGGCGGGCTGGTGTTGGGCATGGCCAAAATGGTGGTGATGCCGCCAGCTAGAGCAGCGGCCGTTCCCGTGCGAAAATCTTCTTTGTGTTCGCCACCCGGCACGCGTAAATGGGTGTGGACATCGACAAGTCCAGGCAGAATAATCGTTTTGGGCATAAGCCTC
This sequence comes from uncultured Anaerolineae bacterium, assembly GCA_965368765.1. Classification (GTDB taxonomy): domain Bacteria; phylum Chloroflexota; class Anaerolineae; order Promineifilales; family Promineifilaceae; genus Leptofilum. The sequence goes on from CBDUOF010000319.1 coordinate 4,076, forward strand.
CTTTTCTCAAAAAGTTTGGACCAATTTCTCTTGAAACGAGCTGCACTTATTCACAAAATTGGTCCAATCCCCTGGTGGGTTTTGGCAAAAAAAAAGCCTAATCCAAAAGGATCAGGCTATGAATAACAGGTTGTTTTCCGCAAAGGAGCGGCGATTTTTAGTTTTTTTCCGGTAATCTCAGGCATTGCATTCCTCACATTTGTGCCAAGCTGCACCGGGAGGAAATGTTAGCATGAAACGGCCGTTTTGCCCACAAATAATCTCATTTTAGTCAGCTGAGTTGAGGCTTTGGGCGTAGCGGTTACAGAGGAGGGGCACGGCCGTTTCTCGCCAAAATGTGGGAGAAATCAGACCGCTCGACATGCCGCCGTGAGCAAACTGCGCAATAAAAAAGTGCTTTTCTGTAATGATGGGGTGATCGGTCAACGTGACAAACGCATGTTCCAGCAGTTGAATGAGCGTGTGAGCATCGGCGGGCAAGGGCGTTTGGGCAAAGTGAGTTTGCATTGCTTGCCAAAGATTTGGGTCGCCACGCAGGCCCCACTGAATCGGTGATTTCTCAAACAAGGTAGCAATTAAAAGATTATTGAGCATCGCTACTTTTCATCTGGTCATCAATCCAATCAACAACTTTGGCACAGGTTTTTGTTATCGTGTCCTGGGTTGTATCTAAGAGAGTGATTGGTGGCGTGCAAAATGGCCCTTCACGGTGCAGCCACTGATTGTAAGCTACTTGGTCGGCGATAGCGGCGGGCGTGTAGCCGCGCCAGGCAGGTCGGGCGGCTAACCTGGCTGCAATGGAGGCGTCGTCAGCAACCAAGGCGAGGTAATGGATGGTGCTAAAGTAGCGTCGCTCCACGCATGGTTCTATGTTTTGCGGTAGACCACCTGCATGAAATAAAGCCACTGGCTTGCCTGCATGCCCAATATTTTTGCAGACTCGCAACCAAGTTTCTTGGAAATCGCCCTTATTGTCAGGATTGTTAAATTCGGGGCGGAGCAATATGTCGGCTTCTAAAAGAATATATGGATTGCTTTGGTGTTGGAGTTGACGACAAACGGCCGTTTTTCCACCGCCGTTTGGTCCACAAATAATATACAACGGCTGCTGCACAAATGGGTGACTATGTCCACAATCGGGGCAAATGGCCCGAGTGGGATTCCGCTGGATTTCTTTATCGGGTCGGTAGCTGCCGCAGTGGGCGCAAACGTTAATCATTGCTGACCTCGTTTTAGAAAGGTTATCAGGCGTTTGCCGTGGCGGAAACGGCCGCAGCGGTCATAATTCTCATGGGCAACCGGTGTGCCTTTAGGTGTTGCCAGCGCCACCACGCTATGCTCATGCAGCACTGGCTGCAATTGATCCAACAGATGCCAGATGGGCATATCGTTTTGGGCGGCACCCTGCCAATCTGAAAGTTGACCATAGGGCAAATCGCTGATAACGAGATCAACCTGTTGTGGCAGGGCAGCAGAGATTGTATCTGGGTTTGTCGCATCAGCCACAAAGCAGTGGGTGGGCAACAGGGAGGCGTTTGCCACTTTGGCGGCCATGCGCTCTACACTGCCTAATGCAGCTTGATGCGAGGGCTTGCCAAACTTGTGCCAGTCAGCCATGATTTCCTGGCGTCGTTGGGCCAGGCCAGATGGTGTCAAAAGGCATAGATTTCGCGTAGCCAGCCTGGTGGCAATCGGATCAATATCCGAAGCAGCAATGCTGGCCAGTTGGGCACGATGGCGCATTCCTAAAACGGCCAAATGATAGGCCGAGCCACAGCAGGGATCGTACAGTGAGGCAGGCTTAGACTTACCTAAAAGAGCCAGGCTGCGTTGAAAAATCTCGCTCGCCAGCCGCACCGGGAAGGCAGGCTGACCAGGCACGCTATAGAATACCTGACCACTGGCAAAGTCGCTATAGTCTTCTTTTTCTGTGGCAAAACGATAGGCCATTCTTCAGTTTTTTCCTCAGTAGCCTCACTGTTCTCTGTGGCCCGTCATTTGGATTTTCTGCCGGAAACGGCCGTAATCACCCCCAGCCCAATATAAACCGAGCCGGAAAAATAGCGCTGTCGCTGCTGGAAAGTCTCGCTTTGTTTAAGCCAGCCGCCAATTTGCCCAGCAAGCAGCGCATAAATGCTGTCGCTTAGTAAAGCAATGGTCACAAAGATGAGGCCGAGAATGAATGTTTGCAGCGGCACCGAACCGCGCGTGGGATCGGCAAACTGGGGCAGGAAGGCCAGAAAAAATAGCGCCGTTTTGGGATTGAGCAGGTTCACCAGAAAGCCCTGCCGGAAAATCTGCCACAGTGGTTTCGGTTCGACCACAATCGTTGCCTGCGGCGCTGGTTTTTTGAATAGGGTAATGACACCCAGATAGATGAGATAAGCAGCGCCTAGGTACTTTACGGTACTAAAAGCGAGGGCAGAGGCGGCGAGAACGGCCGTAATGCCCACAGCTGCCGCCAACGAATGCACCAACGCGCCCAGCCCAATTCCTAACACCGAGACAATGCCTGCCAGCCGCCCCTGGTCAATCGACCGAGCCACCACGTACAAAACGGCTGGCCCTGGCACCACAATCAGCAATGCCGCTGCCAGCGAAAATGTGAGCAAGCTTGTCCAGTCAAACATTTTGTACTCCTATAAAAAAATGCAATTGAGTAATTGAGCAATTTTTTGTATCAACCCAGTTACTCAATTGCCAAATTACCCAATTACGCTGCTGCCGCCAGCGCCTGTTCCAAATCGGCCAAAATATCATCGATGTGTTCGATGCCGATGCACAGCCGAATGGCGTCTGGGGCAACG
>CBDUOF010000320.1:0-6875 GCA_965368765.1 uncultured Anaerolineae bacterium
CTGGCCCGCCGTGCAAAACTCGCCATTCAGCACGCCGTAAAAGTTGGTGCCGGTGCCTTCCAAAATCTCCTGCTGTTCATTGACCAGTAAATATTCGTAAATTTCGCCGCCTGTCTTGTAGGCGCGCCGCGCCTTGGCAAAATCGGCCGTTTTTGCCAATGGCTTTTGCCGTGCCAAATCGGGCGCAAAATCGACCCGTACGCCCGCCTGGTACAGCTCAGGCGGTGGAGGCGTAAACGGCATAAGTCCAATCAGCAAGCGGCTCGTGGTTCCTAGATGATGCGGCGGGGCAGCCAAGAAATCAAACCGTACGCGTGCCTCTGGCAAGGGATAATTTGTACAGGCCGCATGCAATCCGTGACGCAGACGTGCTTCATCCAACGTATCAGGCCAGTCCAACAACCGCATCGACTCTCGCGTGCGCTGGATATGGTCGGCCAAATAGAGAAATTTGTTATGGTTAAAGGTACGCAGGGCGGAGTAAACGCCAAGTTCCAGGCCATCATACAGCTGATCAAATCCGGTTACATGGTCCGGAATGGGTAACGGCCGTATGCCATTTTTCTCAACGGCAAAAAGTTGAACGGATTTCATGCGGCCAATTGTATCAACGGATCATCATTTGGCGACAGCCGTGTCGTATGTGCCTCAATGAATGTGTAAAGTAGGGAACGGCCGTATCTGCCGGATCGCTTTAGGATCGTTTACCCGATAGACTGGGCATTAGCTCCTACAGACTGGCGACTTTATCGTATGCTATTATTTTGCTGAGCCAACAACGCAATGACAAATGGTATAAAACTTCTAGAAATCCTAAAATGAACGATGGAGGGTAATAAATGACTGATCAAACCCAGGTAACCAACAACCCGGCAGCCCCTGGCGGGGGTGGAAATCGCATGCTAATTATTGGCGGGATTGTGGCCTTGGCCATTGTCGCTGTCGCCATCATTGGCGCGATTTTCCTCATTCCTCGCCTGCTCGGGGCTGATGAAAATGCAATTGCCGGTATGATGCCGCCCAAAACCAGCCTTCTGGTCGAACTGAACGCGCTCAATCTGGTCAATGAAGACGCCAACCGCATCGCCCGCGCCTTTGAAGACGTCTTAAAAGATAGCGATGTTGAATATGATGCAGAAGATCCCGCCAGTTTCCTCGAGCAGCTTGATAACGACCTCGAAGACGCCAGCGGGTTAACGATTACAGATGATGTGCTGCCGTGGATTGGCCCAAACCTCGGGATCGGTCTGCTTGAGCTGGACGTCGAAGCAATTGATCAGGGCGAGGTGCCACAGATAATCTTTGCCGCAACCATTCGCGATATCGACATTGCTGATAGATTTATCGAAGACCTGATTGACGCGATTGAAAGAGAAACCTCAAATAGAGTCGACGATCGCGAATACAGCGGCGTCTTAACCTTTGAAATTGATAGCGATTTTGATGACGAGCGGCTGGCCTTTGCCCGCTCAGATGAAATGTTCTTCTTTGCAACCTCGTTGGATGTCTTGGAAGAAGCAATTGATGCCCAAAACGGCGAGAATCTAGGCGGCGTAGCAGAATATCAGGGGACGGTGGCAGCGCTCCCCGGTGACCGTGCTTTAACCGTTTACATGGCGGGCGAAGCCATAGAAGATTTTGCCAAAGCAGCTCAAGACAGCGGGGATCTACAAGGATTTGATTCGGATATCGTTGAAGACCTCAACCTAAATGGGGTTGGCATCTCTGCCACCACAACTCCTGAAGGCATTCGGGTCGATTTTGTTGGCAATTACAAAGAACTCTCGGAAGAGCAGCAGGCGTTGCTAGATGCCCAAACGGACGATATGAAAACGGCCGAATTCCTGCCTGAAGCCACTTACGTTTATTTGGTTGGGCAACGCCTCGACCTCGTTTGGCAAAGCGGCGTGAACGCCCTGGCTAGTTCTGGCGTCAATGAAGACGATTTTGATGAAGCCATGAGCTTGTTTGACGATATGTTTGGTTTTGATCCCGGCAAAGATTTAATGCCTCTGCTGGACGGTGAATATAGCCTTGCGCTGGTAGATAGTCGTGATGGCCTGATCGCTGAACAGCTGGACGCTGACCTGGGCGCCATCGTGATGATGGGCAGCAGTAATGGTGAGGAGCTTGCCAAACTCGCCGAAGATTTTGCCGATGGCTTGAAGGATCAAGACCTGGACGTGAACGATTCCAGCAATGACGATGTCACCGTTTATGAAGTTGAAGACCCCAACGGTGATCAGATTGGGGCCTATGGCGTCAGCAAAGATTATCTTGTCTTCGCCACTGATGGCAATACCTTAGAAGATCTATTTGCTGGTAACGCAAACCTTGCAGACAGCGATAAATTCAAGAACGTCTGGGACGCCTTCCCACGTGGCACTATTCCGGTCATGTACCTGGATATCGCCGAATTGCTCACAGCGTTGGAAAACTTAGACCCAGACATTGAAAATGCAGCCGACGTCAATCCTGTATATGCCTTCGGAATGGGAACGAATACGGGTAACAACTCGAGCCAAACCACAATGATCTTCTTCATCGCTGGCGAATAATCCCATTTAAGTTTTCGCCAATAACCAAACCCACATTAGCTTAAAGATTTTAAAAGAGGCTTGCATTTTGCAGGCCTCTTTTTTATTATAGATGCAGCGTTTCTAAAAACTCTTATTCTAGTTTTGGGTGAAAACGGGAAAGTTCTTTGAACTAAAAAAGAATGATTCTCCCGTTTTCCCTGAGTAAACCACAGAGAAATGGCGATTTTTACGTCAAAAGACTTTTTGTGGTTTACCTGAAAGCATTTCTGTAAGTCGGCCCGCAATTTAAGATTCGCATCTTTTTTGGTTGGTGGCTCATTGTCAGTTCTTGCGCAGATCCCATGAAAAAGTGGTTGTTTATACAATCGTCCAAGCCTTACATTCCTTCGGGATGTGGCGTTTTTATTGGATGATTTCTTGGGGTTTTCAACCGACGCTTGTGTCCCAAAACCAACGGTTGCCAGCTTTCAGGAATACGTTCAGTCAACGTGCCAGTGGTACAGCATCATGGAGGATAACATTGAGAAAATATAGACAACTTCTATCCGTTCTGGCGGCAGTTTTTATCTTGCTGATAAGCACTGCGGCGCCTTCGCGAGCAATCGCTACCGACTTGCTCATCACCGGTGTTGTTGATGGCCCCCTCACCGGTGGCATTCCCAAAGCCGTTGAGCTTTATGTGGTGAATGATATTGTTGACTTGAGTAATTTTGGCCTGGGTGCTGCCAATAATGGCGGCGGCACTGACGGAGAGGAGTTCACGTTTCCTGCAGACTCGGCAACCGCGGGTCAATTTATTTATGTCGCAACGGAATCAGTTGAGTTCACCAACTTTTTTGGCTTTGCCCCAGATTATACTGATGGAACGGCCGTTTCCGTCAACGGGGACGATGCCGTTGAGTTGTTTGAAGGGGGCGTGGTCATCGATGTTTTTGGCGACATCAATGTCGATGGCACGGGCCAGCCCTGGGAATATCTCGATGGCTGGGCTTATCGTGTTTCTGGCACCGAGGCAGATGGCACCATCTTTAACCTTGCCAACTGGTCCTTCAGCGGCATCAACGCCCTGGACAATGAATCCAGCAACGCGACGGCTACGACACCATTTCCTTTAGGCACATTTATCCCCTTGGACGGTGACGCCGCTCCTGGCGTTGCCAGTACCGATCCGGCAAATGGTGCGGCGGGCGTGGCTGTAGATGCCAACATTACTGTCAACTTTAGTGAAGAGGTTACAGTTGCAGGCAGTTGGTTTGATTTATCTTGCACGGTCAGTGGGGTGCATACGGCCGTTGCCAGTGGTGGCCCCACCAGCTTTAGCCTCGACCCCGACACGGACTTTGCCAACGGTGAGAACTGTACCGTTACAATCATTGCCGCTCAGGTAACCGACAACGATACAGATGATCCGCCGGATGCCATGTCTGACGATGTGAACTTCAGTTTCGACACGGTCAGCCTCAATATTGACAGCATTGTGATTAACGAATTCCTAGCCGATCCGGCCGCAGATGCCCCTGGGGATGCCAACGGGGACGGCATTCGCGATAGCAGCGATGACGAATTTGTCGAGCTTGTCAACGTGAGCGGCGCCGACCTGGACGTTAGCGGCTGGTCTATCAGCGATGCCGTTCAGGTGCGTCACACGTTCCCCACTGGGTCTATCATTCCCGCAGGTTGTTCAGCCGTCGTTTTCGGTGGGGATACGCCAACGGGCAGTTTTGGCGGCGCCGTCGTCCAAATTGCCTCAACTGGCTCTCTTGGCTTCAACAACGGTGGGGATTCCATCATCATCGATGATGGAGCCTCCAGCACGTTGGCCTACGTTTATGGCAGCGAAGGGGGAAATGATCAGTCAGTGACGCGAGAACCGGACATTACCGGCACCTTCGTACTGCACAGTGAGGCAGCTGCTTCAGGTGGCACACTCTTTTCTCCCGGAACCCAGCTAGATGGCACGCCATTCGCTGGCTGTGCCACTGGCTCGGCTCTCACCATCATGGAAATTCAGGGGGCAGCTCATCTTTCCGCTTACGATGGTCAATCTGTACAAACGGACGGAGTTGTCACAGTGGTGCGCAACAGCAGCTTCTACCTCCAGGATCCTTTGGGTGATGGCAATGACGCCACGTCAGATGCAGTGCTGGTGTTTACGGGCGCAACGCCGACAGTTGCTGTCGGTGATGCCGTGACGGTCGTGGCGACTGTCGATGAATTTTATCCAGGCGGCTTCGACTCAGGGAACCTGTCTACAACCGAGCTCATCGACGCCACAATCACGATCAACTCTAGCGGCAATCCGCTGCCTGCGCCCATTGTGCTGGGTAATAACGGCCGTATTCCACCGAACAGTGTGATTGACAATGATTCATTGGGTGATGTCAATTTGACCCCAACCTTCGACCCGGAAAACGACGGAATCGACTTTTATGAGAGCGTGGAGGCCATGCTGGTTCAGGTCAATGATGCTCAGGTGGTTGGGGGTACGCGATTCGGTGAAATCTTCGTTGTGGGCGACTTCGGTGCCAATGCCACAGGTGTGGCCCCCAGTGGCGGTGTGGTCCTTAGCCCAGGCGATTTTAATCCAGAACGCATCAGCATTGATGATGCAATCGTTGATGATGAACCGGATGCCAGCGTAGGTGACACCTTTACGGCCCCCATTGTTGGCGTGATGGATTACAGCTTTGGCAACTTCAAGCTGCTGAACTTTGATCCACTGCCCGCATTGAACAGCAACTTTGCAGCTGAAACGACCAGCCTCTCAGGCGACGGAGCACGGCTGACGGTAGCCACATTCAATGTGGAAAACCTTGACCCAAGTGATAGCCAGGACAAGTTCGACGCATTAGCCAGCCAGATTGTGAATAATTTGGCTGCGCCAGCCATTATCAGCGTTGAGGAAATTCAGGATAACAGTGGTGCCACCAATGATGGCGTCACGGATGCCAGTCAGACGTATCAACTGCTTATCGATGCCGTACAGGCAGCTGGCGGCCCTGTTTACGAATACCGTGACATTGCCCCGCTAGACCTGACTGACGGCGGTCAACCTGGCGGCAATATTCGGGTGGGCTTCCTGTTCCGACCGGACCGGGTGACTTTTGTAGACCGGGCCGGTGGTGATGCGGTGACAGATACGGCCGTTTCCCTTGGGGTAACTGGCGTTGAATTGAGCGTCAGCCCAGGTCGAATCGACCCAACCAACGTTGCCTGGGACGAAAGCCGCAAGCCATTGGTTGGTGAATTCGTCTTTGGCGGCGAGAAGATCATCGTCGTCACCAACCACTTCAACTCCAAAGGCGGGGACAACCCACTATTTGGCCGGGTACAACCTCCCGTCTTTGCTTCTGAGGTACAGCGTTTGCAGCAAGCGGCCGTTGTCAATGGCTTCGTGCAGGACATCCTGGCATTGGACCCCAACGCAAACGTCATCGTGATGGGCGACCTGAATGACTTCCAATTTTCTGCGTCCGTGGATGCCTTGGAAGGAAGCGAGCTAAATAACCTGATCGAAACGCTGCCCGCCAACGAGCAGTACACCTATCAGTTCGAAGGCAATCTTCAAGTATTGGACCACATACTGGTAAGCGACAATCTGTTTAACAATTACCTCACTGGTGTTGATGCTGTACATGGCAATGCCGAACTAGATACAGATCTGCGTTTTACAGATCATGATCCCATGGTGGCCCAGTTCACCTTTGGCCTGATAACAAATAGCGATGGATGTTATGTCGTCGCTTTGCCAGAGAGCCCATTTATCGGGGTCGCAACGGCCGTTAATGTCGGTGACACGGGCTACAATGGCGTACGCTTCCATGCAGGGCGTTGGGGTCGCGCACAAGGCCTGGGCAACAATGCTTGCTATGAAGTGCATGGTACCGACAACAACGAAATAATTACCGGCGGGTTGGCCGATGACACCATTTTTGGCTACGGCGGCAACGATTTCCTACTTGGACTGTTTGGTGATGACACATTTACTGGTGGTGCGGGTGCAGACTTTATCAACGGTAACAACGGCACAGATGAGATCCTGGATTTCGAACCCGGGGTTGACTTCTGTTTCAATGTTGAGCTTGGCTGCTAGTGAACCATCTGCAGAGTGGATGTTTAAGCTAAAAGAATCGGGCTTAAACCTCGATAGCCAAACCTAATAACAAGGGCAAAACCCTGTCAGCGCATGACGTTGGCAGGGTTTTTGTCTTTCGGGTCATATTGAGACTATGACCCGTCCATGACTTCCGGCACATCCAATTACAGTGCGATATTTGTATACTGGTAACATATTCGGTAAACAATATCAGATTTAGAGCTGTTCAATTGGAGGAA
>CBDUOF010000321.1:0-6837 GCA_965368765.1 uncultured Anaerolineae bacterium
CTGTCGCGCAAGCGGGCTTTTTTGCGAGTGTTTTCGGCGCGGCCCGCGGCCACGGCAAGCTGCCGAATGGATTGATCCCATTGTTCGCGAACGGCCGTTTGCCCAACGCCCAAAATAGCTACTTCTCGCATAAAAATCTCCGTCGTGGCCTGTCTTTGAAGGGAAATAGTTGCCCGGTACAAGCCACTCGTTACCAGCAACCTACGACTTAACGCAAAAGCCGAATCCTGAAACCGGATTCGGCTTTGAGTATGACCCTGTTTTGCCGTCAGAAACTATCAATCAGGCAAAAATTGCTATCAATTGGTGTCAATTCACCTCAATGGTGTGTGTCCAGTTGAAGCGGTCGGGAATACGGCCGTATTGAATTCCGGTCAGCTCATCGTACAGATGTTGGGCAACGGGACCCGGTTTGTAATCATTAATCAGATACTCTTTATCCTGAAACCCGAATTTGCCGACTGGCGCGATCACCGCTGCGGTGCCGCAGCCAAACACCTCAGTAATTTTGCCACTTTGCACGTTTGCCAGCATATCGTGCACATCGACGGCCTCCTCTGCGACCTCATACCCCAGGTCCCGCCCAAGCGTAATGACCGAGTTGCGCGTGATGCCGGGTAAGATGGAACCGGTTAGCGGCGGCGTGACGATTTTCTTGCCATCTACCACAAAGCAAATATTCATCGCACCAACTTCTTCAACATAACGCCCCTCGACGGCATCTAGCCACAATACCTGAGAATACCCTTGTTGCTTGGCCTTTTCACCTACAAAGAGGCTTGCAGCGTAGTTGCCACCCGTTTTGGCATCACCAACGCCGCCGCGCACAGCTCTGCGATAGGTGTCTGAAATGAAAACAGATACCGGGTTGAATCCTTCCTTGAAGTACGCGCCTACCGGGCCAACGATCACAAAATGCAGGTAAGTGCTGCTGGCATGTACGCCCAGCGCCGGTTCGGTGCCAATCATGGTGGGGCGAATGTATAGGCTGGACCCAGCAACGCCGGGCACCCAATCGTGCTCAAGCTCAATGAGCTGGACAATGGCGCTGAGATGTTGTTCCTCATCGACCTGGGGCATGGACATGCGGCGAGCGGAGTTGTTGAATCGCTTCATATTTTCCCACGGCCGAAACAGATTAATGTTGCCATCCTCCCGACGGTACGCTTTGGTGCCTTCAAAAATCTCCTGGGCGTAATGGAATACGGCCGTTGCCGGCGGTAAACTGAAATTTTCATAAGGCCCAATCTTGGCAGCATGCCACCCCCTTTCCGGGCTATATTTTTGAGTAAACATCCGATTGGCAAACTTGTTGCCAAAGCCAAAATCGTTGGTCGGTGGCTTTTTTAGTCGGGCTTGGTCAAGTTGGGTTACTTCAATTTCCATCACTATCTCCTGGTTAACGAGTGGCGAGACATTGGTTAATGCCGCACTCCCATGCCTGTATGGCACCTCAATTTGTTGTAAATCAATCCATCCGAAACTCGGATTTTACTTGGATTTGCTAGATGATCCAGCCAGCAGACGAGCTTATTCTGTACTGTCAGCGCCATAAAGGTGGCTAAGCCGCTGTTTGTACTCTTCATAATCTGTAAGCATGCGCGGGTAGCTGCTGTGCATAAGCGGCGACGAAATGAGAAAATCGGCCGTGGTGCGATTGGTTGCCACAGGAATATTCCAGACAGTAGCCAGTCGCAACAGTGCCTTCACATCAGGGTCGTGGGGCTGAGCCTGCAGCGGATCCCAAAAAAAGATGAGCGTGTCAATTTCACCCTCAGCGATTTTTGCCCCGATTTGCTGATCACCGCCCAGTGGACCGCTCATTAGTTTTTCAAGCTCCAAGCCCAGCTCCGTTTCCAGCAGCCAGCCGGTGGTGCCGGAAGCGTACAAAGTGTGTTGCTGCAAACTATCCAGATTGTATTTGGCCCAGGCAAGCAGATCGTCTTTTTTGTGATCGTGCGCCACGAGAGCAATCTTCTTGCGAGGCTGCATTAGTATTTCTTGATGTGCCATTCATTTCTCCCACGAAACTATTCCCCCCGTCGCCATCAGTTGTGGATAAGATCAGGCAAGAACCGTGCGGGAGGCTTTTTTATTGAATGCGTGTACCCTGCCGGACAGAAACGGCCGAACCATCGGCAAGAAAAGCGGAGGCGGGGACCGCTTGCAGCACCGAGGCAAAGGCAGGTCCGTAGAGCGCTGCTACGTCACACTTAAATTGGTAATTGGCCGCTTGCCAGACGTTCCAGGGCGGGTGTTCCACCTGGTATTCTACCGTACCACCGTCTCGCTGGCGGGCATAGCCCCAGTAATGCTCGGTGATAAATTCTTCCTGGGAGCCAGCCTGCAGCGGTTGGGGCAGGCCATGTGCCTGAATTTGTACTGAGTGCCATGCTTTCTGCCAACGCCACTCGTAGGAAACGGCCGTTTCTGCTTCACTGGTAACAATTGTATGCCGCATTGGCACGGCGACATAGTTTTCGTTGTACACAAGCCGCGCCATGGTGGCAATGGCCCAGCGGGGCACCAATTCTTTGATAAACACCACACCACGCCGCCACCCCTCTGGCCCCTTGCGGCGTACGTAAAAACGCAAGTTAAGTTCTTCAAAGTTTATATGACCGGGAACCGGCACTCTTAGCAAGCGGGTATTGTGAAACATGAAGGCGACGATACTGACAAAGTATTTATCTTGCCAGCTGTCTAATTCGGTCCCACCGGGAAGAAACGGCCGCAGCAGTTCCGGATCAATCTCATAGTTTAGCATCGCCAAATGTCGCCATTCGGCCGTTAAAAAAAGGGAAGCCTGTTTCAACTTTTACTCTCTCCTCGTCTGCTCATCTTGCTGGGAAGGCTGCTGCCTGGACAACCGAATCGATTCATAGGCGCAGAGCTGTACCAAGAACATACTTCCTTCGTTTTGTTGGCTAGTCACTTCAATTTTTCCCTGATGCAAATCAACAATTTCCTTGACGATGGCCAATCCCAAGCCAGTGCCGGGGATATTTGATTGGCCTGTACGATTTCCGCGATAAAAGCGATCAAACAGATAAGGCTGATCTCCTGTAGAAATACCCATGCCATTGTCCACAACTTTGAGACACACGGCCGTATCATTTTGCAAATAAGTTTCTACGCTTATTTTCCCGTTGACCCGATTATAGTTGATGGCATTGGTCACCAGGTTGGTAATGAGCTGCGCCAGCTGTGTTTTATTGCCCCACACCGGAGGTAGCCCTGGCTCCAGGCGGTGCGTTAGCTGCAAATCAAGCGCTTGGGCGCGCGCCTGATGCCCCAATACAACGTCTTGCACCAACTCGTTTAACATCACCGGCCCAAACTGTGCAGCCTGTGACCCGGCATCTAACTTGGACAGGCCCAGCGTTGCCTCTACCAGATTCGTTAAACGGGTGGCCTGCTGCTCTAAAATCGCCAAATAATCCGCTTGTCTTTCCATCTTGCCATGCCGCAACAAGTCAACATAGAGCGTCAAGTTAGCGACAGGTGTTCGCAACTCATGGGATACATCGGCTATAAATTTTGTTTTGAGCTTGTCCAGCTCCTGCAATCGTTCATTGGCGGTTTCCAAATCGTAAGTACGACTGGTAACGCGCTCCTCTAAAGTTTGCATTACCTGAATGCGTTGCAGTCCGTTTGCCACGATGTTGCTCATCGCCTTCAAGGTGCGGATCTCATCCTCGGCAAAGTCATACTTACTGGCTAAGCCAAGGTGAATAACGCCCAAAATACCTTCCTCACTGATAAGCGGCAGGGCAATTGTTGAATGAAGCTCTTTAATTGCTTCTGGCTCCCCCGGTTTGTGCTCCCATTTCGGCTCATCGTGCAAATTACTGGTGAGATGCATCTTGGCATTTTTGGCCACAAGACCCGTAATTCCTTCACCCAAAGCATAGCGAATGCCCATCGGATAGAAATTTTCAGGATAGCTGGCGTTTGACACAACGGCCGTTCGTGCTTCATCCAGCAGGAAGGCCACACCCACACGGGCCGACAGGACATTGACCATCGATTCCAAAACGGCATGCAAAATTACCGGGATGGTCTCAGATGAACGCAGTGCCGCGGAAACCCGACTAAGCGCTTCCAGCTCATTGACGCGTCGCTGTATCTCCGTGAAGAGCTGAGCATGTTGCAAAGCGAGGGCTGCCTGGGTGGCAAAGGCTACCAACCATTTTTCATGCTGGGCCTGGTAGAAATTCGCTTCCAGCTTATCTACCATCAAGAAAGCAATTGGCTCGTTGCCAACGATTAAGGGCACGCCCATCCAGGATTTAACTCGCCTGACAATTGTTTTCCATTCAGGAGCGAGGGTGGTGTCTGAAATGCGTAACGGCCGTTTCGTAACATACATCTTTTGCAGCGTAGGCATTTGGGAAATCTTTAGATAATAAATTTCTGGATGACTACGAATGTCCAGTTTTGGTTCAGTCAGGTCCCGTTTGCGAACAATATGCGCTTCATCCTTTTTGATAAGCGCAAAATTGACGGTATCGCAAGGCACAACCCGCACAATCTCATCCAAAATACGGTCCAAGACCTGTTCAAAATCCAACGTACTGGTAAGCGCTTGTCCGGCGGTCTGCAGCGCTTCTGAAAATGCTCTTTGCTGACGCTCCGCATCCAGTAAACGGTTCATAAAAATGGCCAAGGTTAACTGACTGGCAATCTGCTCGCCCCATTGAACCTCTTCCGCACTAAATTGACGTGGCTGCTCAAATCCAATGAGCAAAGCCCCCACTCGTTGTCCATCGGCAATCATCGGCAAGCCCAACAAGCCACGCGAAGGCATATATTGGGTCATGTTTGGCCGGATATAAGTCGAATTGTGTAAATCCTCGATTGCCAAAGCGCGTGCTTGGCGATAGATTTCCATGGAAAGCGTAAGCTCGCCTGGTTCATTTTTTATTGACAGATAGGTTTCCGTTCCTTTTCCAAAGGCAACACCCGGTTTGGCTCTCTGCTCAGCGTCATCCCACAGCGAAATATAGCAATGATCTGCTTCAAACAATCCAGCTAACCGGCTGGCCAAAGTTGACAATGTTGCCTCAAAATCAACGCCACTAATTGCTGTCTGGGTAATGTCATTTAGAAAAGCCTGATTATATGAATATTGTTCAATCGCTTTATGTGCTTCGTTGATGTGGGCCTGGGCACGTCGTTCAATCGTTAAATCTTCAATTGAACAGGAAAGACCCAAATAGAGCTGGTTTTCATCGTAAACGGGACGACTGTTGAACAAGAACCATTTTGAGAGAGCCTCGCCGGAACGGCCGTCGCGAAGCGTTATTTCTTGCTGGTAGGCATGCTCTGGGTTCAAGGCCAGTGCGGCCTGCAGCTGAACAAACTCAGCCTCGTTCACGACGTTTGGCAACAGGCGCTGCAAAAGTACGGGCAGGGTTAAAGTCCGTCTGTCTTCCGGCAGCACAATCGGCAAAACCGAAAGCGAAAATGCATTGGCATCCATCAACAGCAGGCGGTCATTAAAGACCAGCAGTCCGACGGCAACAGAATCAACAACCTGCTTCATGGCCAATCTCATAGGAGAAAAGAAGCGGTAGGTGCCCATGACCCAGGCTGCACCAGTCGCGGCAAACACAGGCGTTAGCATACTGCGCAAGGCAGAAGGAACATCAAACAATGGCAGATACAGTAATCCGACGGAAACAGACAGCAGAAGCAGAACGCGGGCAGCACGCCGCCGGCGGTCCGGTAACAGCCGGGTGAAGGCAAATATGGAAATCGGAATCAGCAACAGGGAGTTGGGAAGGGAAATGTAAAGTGGGTAAAAAATAGCGCTCCAACGGCCGTTTAGCGCCGAGCTTATGGGAACATAGCCGCCTAGATACAAGTCTGACTTGAATTCGAACAAGAGAGGCGATACGGTTAGCGAATCGACGATTCCTATAATCAGCGGCACAGATGCCAATCCCAATAGAAGCGGCGTCAGCCAGCGGAGCGGGGGATACCTTGGAATAAAGGTATAAAACAGTAAAAGCCAAAGCAGTGGGCCGGCAACCATGGTTGCAACCGCATGATTGCGCGAAGCGTTATAAAGGCTGGCCGCATCGCCAGCAGTGCTGGCAACCAGGATACTGTAGCTACTGACAGACAACATCAGCATATATACGGCAAAGAGCTGATTGGCACGCATTTGGGGCTGTAAAACGTAGATGTACACCATTAACATCAGCTCAAAGCCAATAATGACAAACGCAGCAAAATAAAGTTGAGAAATGGGGGTCATATTCTATATTCGTTGTTTAGCCCAGAAAATGATTGATGGATATTTCAACAGCTCTTGCAAGCAGGCTGATATCGAGCTCATTATATCATTGGCACGTCTAAATCGATATGAATCCCTAACGATCTGCCCCGGAAATGATAGTCATTTAGTAACAATTTAGGCGCAAGGAAGGAGATTAGGTGCGTTTGCCTCGCTATCCTGAATTGCATATGATGGGCAGCATGTATCCAATCTTGACTCGGCTTGGCCCCTTTTTTGTTTATAGCTATACGGCCGTCTACGCCGTCGGCTTCCTGCTAAGCTGGTCCATTATAAAGCAACAAGTTTCTAGCGAAACCCAAAACAATTGGCCCAATGCCGCCCTGGCAACGCTCGTTTCTGGCTGGCTGGGCGCCCGCCTGAGCTTTGTGCTGCTGAACTGGAGCTATTTTGTTGAACGGCCGTCTGAACTACTTCGCTTGTGGCAGGGTGGGCTTACCGCTTATGGGGGTCTGGTTGGCGGCATATTGGGATTATGGCTGTGGTGCAAGTGGCAAAAACGGCCGTTTCACGTTTACGCCGCCCTCTTTTCC
>CBDUOF010000322.1:0-6822 GCA_965368765.1 uncultured Anaerolineae bacterium
GCTTCAACCGGATCGGGTGGCAAAATGGGATGATGCTTTTCTTCATACGCTTCAACCAGCGTTGTCAAGACATCCAGTAAATCACCCTCTGGGGAACCAAATCCAGCCTCCCAAAGTTCATCAATTGTTGCCAAAGCAGCTTCATAATCTGCTTCTGTTTTAATTGGTTTCAGTTCCATCTTAATTCCTAAAAGCGCGTCATTCTGAACGAAGTGAAGAATCCCACCGGAGATCGTCTTGTGACAGCTATGCCAGCAATTGGTAAGGCGCTAAGGGATGCTTCGTTGCACTCAGCATGACAAGTTCCAACCGTCATTCTGACCAAAGGGAAGAATCCCTCTGAGGTTTATCCTGTGAAAGCCATGCCGTGAGAGGCAAGGCTCGTAGGGTTGCTTCGTTTCACTCAGCACGACAATTTTACGCGAGGCAAGCGCCCCATTTTGCGAGATGCTGGAAGTATTCGATATGGCCATGCATTTTGGTGGTGCGGGTGCTGCCGGGAAGTTCTTCATATTCCAGGCCCAGGTCAAAGCAAAGCACGCGCAGTTCATCCAGGCTGAAGTGCTGAATGAGCAGCTTGCGTAGTTGGGTCAGTTTTTGGCGGTTGGGGTCTGTACTGGTCATGGGCAAATTAGCACAAACTTTGCGTTGAAGTGAAAGGCGCTTATTAGTGATCATAAAATTGTCGGGCAGCTTTCGCGAGCAACCTAAATTTGTCATTTCGAGCCGCTTTTGGCGAGAAATCCATCTAAGTTTAGCCGAGAAATTATTGAGCCTCGTCAAAGGGATTTCTCCCATTGGTCGAAATGACAGTTAAGGGCTGTTTGGCGGGGAAGCATTAATTTCTGTGCAATATATTGACAAACGGCGCAGCAACCTGTACAATAGCGGCATGAATACACAAAAATCGCTCTCAAAAACTGTACAAATTGTTAACATCGTGGCGTTTGTTGCGGTGTTGACTGTTAATTTCTTATCCAATGTGCTGCCCCTGAACGGCCGTACCGCTGAACAAATATCCGATGCCTTGCCCTCGTACTTCACGCCTGCCGGCTACACCTTCTCTATTTGGGGGTTGATCTATCTGGCGCTGCTGGGCTTTATTGTTTACCAGGCGTTGCCCGCACAGCGCAGTAACCCTTTGATAGCCAAAGTCGGCTGGGGCTTTGTGGTGAGCAGTGTGGCCAATGCCGCCTGGCTGTTTGCCTGGCACTATGGGGCATATCTCCTTTCAGTGTTTATCATGCTTACGATGTTGGTGACACTCATTATCATTTACCGTCGCCTAAACATTGGCAAACCCGATCCCTCGCTTTCCCTGGCGGACAAGCTGCTGGTGCAGTTCCCTTTTAGCATCTATCTGGGCTGGATTACGGTTGCAACCATTGCCAACATCGCCAGCGTCACCAACTATCTGGGCTGGAATGGCTTTGGCATTGCCGAGCCAACCTGGGCAGCCATTATGATGCTGGTAGCCGTGGTTGTAGCTGGGCTGCTGCTGTTTAACCGGCGCAATGTTTCCTATGCTGGTGTGCTGGTGTGGGCCTTGTTTGGCATTCGTGCTGCGCAATCTGACGTGGCGATTGTGGCGAATACGGCCGTTCTTGCTGCCATCCTCATCACCGTATTGGCACTGGTAGGCTACTGGCGCACCCGCCAGACAAGCCGCACGGTTTCCCCCCAAACCCAGACCGCCTAAACCCAATGATGGGATGCTCATAGATGCTGATAACGCTGATTTTTCTGGACTATTGAAAAAAGAATATCAGCGTTCAGCTGCGTCCGGCAAAACCAGCGATCGATACTCTAATGATTCCTTGCGATTCGGCGGTATAATAGCGGCATGGTTAAAAAACGTTCGCCGAACATCTTAATTCCGTCTGAACAAGTGCAGGTAAAGGTTGCGGCGTGGCAATCGCGCAATGCTCCGGTACTGCTGAATGACGGTCAGGAACCGATGTTTTTGGAATTAGTGGAAACGCTGCTGAAGAAACGGCCGTTGACCTCCAAAAAGTATCAGCACACCATGCGCACCTTTGCCCGTCAGGGGCTGCCCTGGCTTTCTAAAAGCAACGTCATCCGCCTGTACGAAGAGCTGTGCGATGCGGGCTGGGCCGATTTTGATCCCGACGTGCGTACCCATCTGCAAATGAAACCAATCCGCAGCCAGGCGGGTGTGACCGTGGTGACGGTACTCACGAAGCCATACCCTTGCCCTGGCAAATGCATCTTCTGCCCCACCGACGTGCGGATGCCCAAAAGCTATTTACATGATGAACCCGGAGCGCAACGCGCCGAACGGCACGGCTTTGACCCCTATGCCCAAACGGCCGCTCGCATCCGTGCCCTGGAACAAATTGGCCATCCCGCCGAGAAAATTGAACTGCTTATTTTGGGCGGCACCTGGTCCAGCTACCGCCGCGACTACCAGGAATGGTTTGTAAAGCGTTGCCTGGACGCGATGAACGGCGAAGATGCCGAAACGCTCGTTGAGGCGCAGCAGAAAAACGCCGTCGGGCCGCGCCGCAATGTGGGGCTGGTGGTGGAAACGCGTCAGGATCATGTGGATGTCGATGAACTACGCTGGCTGCGTTATTTGGGCGTGACCAAAGTACAGGTGGGCATCCAAAGCTTGGATGAACACATTTTGGCAATCAACAATCGCGGCCACGACGTGCAAAGCACCCGCGACGCCTTCCGGCTGCTGCGGCTGGCAGGCTTTAAGATTCATGGTCACTGGATGGCCAACCTCTTGGGGGCAACGCCAGAAAGTGACGTGGCTGATTTTGGCAAGATTTGGGCGGATACGGCCGTACGCCCTGATGAACTCAAAGTATACCCCTGCATGCTTGTGGAAAACGCTGAGCTATATGAGTATTGGCAGCGTGGTGAATACCACCCCTACGATGAAGAAACGCTAACCGAATTGCTCATTGATTGCAAAGTGCAGGTGCCTCGCTATGTGCGGCTCAACCGCGTCATTCGTGATTTCCCCACCACAAACGTCGTGGCCGGTAACAAAAAAGCCAATCTGCGCCAGATAGCCCTGCAGCGCATGGCCGAGCGTGGCCTAAGCTGCCAATGCATCCGCTGCCGCGAGGTGCGCCGCGACAAGGTACAGATCGATGAGCTTCAGTTGAAAATAGAAACCTATGAGACCGATGCCACCACCGAACATTTTCTAAGTTTTGAAACGGCCGACGATAAGCTCGCTGGCTTTTTGCGGCTCTCACTGCCACACGGGGAGGCACCCCACCCGCTGCCAGAGCTGGAAAACCACGCCATGATTCGCGAAGTGCATGTGTATGGCCCTGCGCTCAATTTGGGCGAGGGCAGCAGCGGCGAGGCGCAGCACATCGGGCTGGGCAGCCAGCTTATCGACAAGGCCAAAGCGATGGCCCAGGCGGCGGGCTACCGCCGTATCGCGGTCATCAGCGCCATTGGCACGCGAGAATATTACGCCAAGCATCACGGCTTTGAGATGGACGGCCTATACATGTCGGCCGAATTACCCATTAATCCTCAATAGCAAGTTGTTATTTAAACGATTGGTTGGATTGTTCCGGCTACCCCGTCTGCTGTGGCGTTCACAATCTCCGTTGGCGTGACGCGGTTAAACATGTCGGCAGGGCCGTTGGCCTGAACCCGGATGTAGTTATCGGTGTAGCCAACCCAGCGCAGGCCGTTGCTGTCTGCACCGACGGTACGCTCCCACAGTACATTGAGCGTTTGGCCCACAAACTGTTGATGAAAATTGTGGCTGAGCTGCTTGCCCAGATCAATCATCCGGCGCGTGCGTTCTTTTTTAATTTTGCCGTTGATCTGGTTGGGGAATCGGGAAGCGGCCGTTCCTGGGCGCGGACTGTAGCTAAAGACGTGCAGTCGAGCAAACTCGATCGTCTCTACAAACTCCAGACTCTCAGCAAAATCTGCTTCCGTTTCCCCGGGGAAGCCCACAATCATATCGCTGCTCAAATTGAGGCCGGGGATGTTTGCCCGTGCCGCATCAACCAATTCGCCAAAGTTTGCGCGACTGGTGCGCCGCGCCATCCGCTTCAGAATCTTGTCGCTGCCCGATTGCAGCGGCATGTGCAGGTGGGGCAGCAGTCGCGGATTTTGCCACAGTGTAAAGAAGCCTGGGGCCAAATCCCACGGCTCAAGCGAGGAGAGGCGCAGGCGGGGCATGTCGGTGTGTTGCAAAATGGCCTGCACCAGATCACGCAGTCCTGTGGCGTTGCCAAAGTCGTGTCCGTAGCTACCCAAATGCACCCCTGTCAATACGGCTTCCTGGTAGCCTGCGGCAGCCAAAGCCTGAATTTCTGCCACCACATCGCCTAAATGGCGGCTTTGGCCCTCACCTCGCGCCACGGTGGTGACGCAGAAGGTGCATTTGTTGTCACAGCCATCCTGCACTTTGATGAAAGCACGGGTGTTGGCACCCATGCTGCCAGCCAGAAATTCACGCAGCACCGGTTCCTGCTCAAAAAGGGGCAGCTCGATGCGTGCTTTGGGATCCAGCATTTGCACCAATTGGGCTTTTTGCTGATTGACGACCACGCGGCCGGCTCCCTGTACCTTACCCAGCTCATCTGGGGCGATTGTGGCGTAGCAGCCAGTGAGGACGATTTCGGCACCGGGGTTGCTGCGATGGATGCGGCGCGTTTGGCTGCGGGCGTCGCGGGCGGCCTCAGCAGTGACGGCGCAGGTGTTGATGATCACTTTGTCGGCCTCAGCCGATTCCGTCACGATCTCATGCCCCGCCGCAAGAAGTTGGCGAGCCATCGTTTCAATTTCACTCTGGTTCAGGCGACAGCCGATGCTGTTGAGGAATACTTTCATGCGCCCATTTTAGCGCAGGCAGGAAGGTGGGGCGAGGATGTGTAAAAGCCATACAGAAATATGAACGAGACCGCCCTCAAAATGGAGCCAGGGAGCTGGCTTGCTATCTTTGAAGGGGTCTCTACTTGATGAAATTGTAATCCGGCAAAAACAGCTCTAAAATTTAGCGTACGCGACGGCTGAGCGTCCCATTACGATTACCCATAAACATGGTGGCCGGGAAATTATAGCCATAGGTGCGCAGGCGCTGCTCACAGTTGGGGCGCATACCGCCAGGAGCAAAATCACCAACTAACTCCCCCTCGGTTCCGCCAGTTTCTTCAAATTTAAAAATATCCTGCATCACCACAATCTCACCTTCCATCCCGGTAATTTCGGTAATGTTGGTAACTTTGCGGCTGCCGTCGCGCAGGCGCGCTTGTTGCACAATGAGATCGACGGCCGACACAATCTGCTTACGGACAACGGACAGGGGCAAATCCATGCCAGACATCAGCACCAGCGTCTCGAGTCGAGAAATGGTGTCGCGAGGATTGTTGGCGTGAATGGTCGTCAAGCTGCCGTCGTGGCCCGTGTTCATCGCCTGCAGCATGTCAAGGGCTTCTCCACCACGACATTCACCGACCACAATGCGTTCCGGGCGCATTCGCAGAGAATTCATTACCAGGTCACGAATGGACACT
The DNA here is from genome assembly GCA_965368765.1 of uncultured Anaerolineae bacterium. Taxonomy (GTDB): domain Bacteria; phylum Chloroflexota; class Anaerolineae; order Promineifilales; family Promineifilaceae; genus Leptofilum. The sequence goes on from CBDUOF010000322.1 coordinate 5,523, forward strand.
TCGCTATCGCCGGCGCGGGATGGCTTCTTGGTTTCCAGACGTACGACATGTCTCTGGAGCAAGCTCAATTCGGCCGCATCTTCAATGGTAACAATGCGATCGCCGTCGGGGATAAAACTGGAGAGAACGTTAAGAAGCGTGGTTTTACCCGACCCAGTACCGCCAGCGACGACAATGTTGAGCTTGGCCCGAACGCAGCCTTCCAGGAAATCGGCCATATCTTTGTTCAAGCTACCAAAGTTGATCAAATCCTGGATACCAAACGGATTGCGTGAAAATTTGCGAATGGTGATGTTGGGGCCATCAATGGCACAGGGGGAAACAACGGCATTCACGCGAGAGCCGTCGGGCAGGCGCGCATCCACCAGCGGCGAATCAACACCGACATAGCGACCCAGCGGTTCAATAATTTTGCGAATGACGCGCTCAACGTGGGCATTGTCGACAAAGGTGATACCGGATTCTGTGAGCTTCCCTTTTTGCTCGATATAGACCAGATCCGCCCGGTTTACCATGATTTCAGTAACGGTATCATCCTTAAGAAAGCGTTCGAGCGGCCCAAAGCCCAAAATTTCATCTAGCAGGTCTTCAAAAAACGCGCGTTCATCTGCAGGCGCAATGTTAATTTTAGCGTGCTGCCGAGCCAGCGCGTACCGATCCTGAATAAGCTTTATGGTTTGTGGGGTGCGATCCAGGATAATGTTCTTGGGCAGCGAGGTTTCAATTTTTTGGGCTAACCACAGGATGGTGCTGGCTAAATTTGTGTTTGGGGCAGAGCTAATTGCCCCATTTGTTGGTGTTTGCATAACAGCTCCTTACCCTGAAGGCATATTTACTACAAGTTGGTAGACCAAAACGCATTGTACAGAATGCGGCCGTCTTTTAGCCATAGTCCGTTCCTACCAGAGCCCGCTTTTAACCTGCACTCCTTCCGCGCCGGATGACAATCGGCTCTGACGGCGCCGGTTCATTTTCTGCCTGGGCTCTTGCCCTTAAAAATAGTTTGCATCAGGTCAGGGGCGTATTTTTCAGCCATGTGGCTCGTGAGGCTGTTGCTCTGGCAAATCTCCTGGTACAAACGGCCGCTTTTTCGCCAACTCCTTTCTTGCGTTTCCACATCTAACCCAAGCAGGCCAAAACGCTGTGTCCAGCCGCGATCCCATTCAAAATTATCCACCAGGCTCCAGTGATAGTAGCCCATCACCGGGTAGTTGAAGCTAATGGCCCGCCACACCTCGCGCAAATGGGCCATGATGAAAGACGGCCGGTACCGATCTTCCTTATCTGGCAGGCCGTTTTC
>CBDUOF010000323.1:0-6769 GCA_965368765.1 uncultured Anaerolineae bacterium
ATCCGCAGATTTCGTGGATATTCCAGACAGATTCATTAAAAGGGAAGTCCTTTGACTGCATTGACGCCTTTGAGCGCGGCAATTTCACCTGCATGCAGGGCGGTGTGCCAGGTTGTGATAGACATCATTTGGGCAACCGTCATTTCCTGATCGAACACTTTGCCAGCGTAACCTAACGCTTCGTCGTTGAGGGTGTCGAGGTATTTGTTTATATTTTTAAAGACAGCCTGGGCATAGGATTGCAGGATCTGCATATCCCAGTTCGTCCGATTCAAGATATCCCAATGGGTATTAGTAGGATCGGGCAATCCCAATTTCTCGGCAAAACCATTGGCGCTCAACAAGAGAGGTTTAGCCTGGATAGCCTCAATATAAAACAGGTCAAGGTTTATGATGGCATGTGCGTAAATGGCACCGATAGTGTTTGAATTGCCAGGTTGCTCTTTGTTTATAAGTTCAGCAGGCATTTCGGCTACGGCGGTTTCCAGGGCATCGTGGGCACTAGTTACAATGGAGCATATCGTGGTTAAGCTGTTCATTCGGCTGCCTTTCCTTGCTTCTCAGTACGGACGCGGCTGTGTGCGTCAACAAGTGAGCGAGCAATATCCTCAAATTCCAGCTCTGCCATCGGACGTACCTCGACACTGCCGCCACGTGGCAGGAAAGGGCAATCTGCGGCCATGGCTAAGGCCTGTTCGAAATTGGCCGCCTGGATAAGCAGCAATCCGGCAACCGCTTCCTTGGCCTCGCTGTAGGGACCATCACTAACGACGCCTTGGCGTAATGTTTTTCCACCACCTCCTTGCAGGCTGGCGCTGGCAATCAGCTGGCCCTCCCCAATCATCCGCGCGTTCCATTCATCAAAGTCGCGCATGATTCGCTCCATCTCTTCTGGTGAATAAGAAGCGAAATCGATGGTTTCGTTTCGTAAAAACAGGGCATAATAATTCATAGTTTTCTCCTTGCTGCTTCCATTGTGCCTGCCACGTTGACAGGCTCTACCTAAATGTCGTGAAGGCGCGAATTCTTCTTTTTTGCGCATTCTATAAGGAAGATGAATGAAATGTCAGTTTGGGGACAAAATCAGGAAAGCTCATTCAGTTTTTGTTCAATAAACGAGCGATCCGCCGTAGTAGGGGCTTTGGCGTGCGCTTTTTGCCATTCTTCTTTTGCAACGGTCGGTTTGCCGGCGGATTCAAGCAGCTCCGCTCGGATGGCATGGAGAAGGAAAGATTGCGACAATGTGTCTACCTTCAGTAGATCGATCTCAGCCAGAGCCGTTTGCCAGCCTTCCGCATGATGCAAGGCTACGATGCGGCTTAAGCGCGCTTCCGGCGTGTCTTTAAATGTTAAAAGCTGATTATAGAGAGTTAAAATGGTGGGCCATCGTGTCGCTCCATAAGAGGGACTCGTCGCGTGTTCGGCGGCAATGCGGGCCTCAATGTGCAAAGCGGTCAGCTGTTCTGAAGATTGAGAAGCCGCCAGGGCGTTGAGTCCAGCGACAATCATCTCCCGGTTCCACTTGGTTCGGTCTTGGGCCTGCAGCCGGATAGGCAATCCAGAAGGCGAAGTGCGGGCATCAAATCGAGCTGTTTGGAAGACCATCAGGGCGAAAAGCGCCTGTAATTCTCCTTGCTGCTGCGGGGGTGTTAACGTTGTGTGGAGAAAAATAGTGGCTAAACGAATCGCCTCCTCCGCGATATCGCGTCGCAAATGGGTTTCCCCACTACTGGCAGCATACCCTTCATTGAACATGGCGTAGATCGTCTCTTGCACAAAGGTAAACCGGCTTTCTATTCGTTCGGTAATCAACTTTGAAAAAGCATGTTGTTCCCTGGCTACTTGCTGTTTGGCACGCGTAATTATTTTTTTGGTAGCTTCTTCCTGCATTCCCAAAGCACGGGAAATTTCCTTTACCGAAAAGCCGCAGGCCGATTTCAAGGTGAGGCAGACTTGAGCTTTTGGATTGAGCTGTGGATTGCAGCATAAGAGTATCATCATGGCTAAATCGTCAAGTACGATATCTGGCTGCATTTCTTCGTTGAAACCAGCCGTTTCGTCAGCAAGGATGAGGGCTTCCGCCTGTATTTGTTCCAGCTTAACCTGTTCAGTTTGCCGCCGCCGCAGTAATTCAAGGTAGCTGTTACGGGCCACCACATAAAGCCAGCCCCCAGGGTTTTGGGGCAAATTATCCGCTGACCACTTTTCGAGGGCTTTTTGAAAGGCGGTTTGTACAGCTTCTTCTACCAGCTCAAACTGCTCGTATCCCACCCGACCTAGCAGCGCAGCAAGCACTTCGCCATATTTTGTTCTAAAAAGCAACTCTACAACCTGTTTGTGATCTGACATAGTAACGTTTTTAAAGACAATTGCTCCAGTCCGAGTTAGAAAATCGAGTAAATTTTCACCAAGTTACACGAGTCTAAAAAAAAGTGCAATGGATGAAACGAAAACAATCGTAACCCTTTTCGCCCTATTTATTTTCAGGTGTGCTTCTAAACAGAAATGATGGGATGAGATTTCTCCCAGACAGCCATTTTCTCAAAAACGGCGCGCCATACTGTGTAAAATATATTTGACACAATGTAAAATTTGCATTACCATGTGTCTAATATAACTTACTACAAGTAAAGAATAACAGACGATACGAGGAAAAAATGTCCTTATAAGAAAAAAACATGACCGTATCTTTAGCCAGCTTCTTGCTGATTTTGGGATTTTATCTAATCAGATTGTTTCAAATGATCAAAGTTGAGGGTCTAAATGCGACTTAACAAGAGAATGAATTGCCCAAACTAAAAAACAAGATGCGCCGTGTTTACCAGGAAGAGCGGTTGAAATATTACGCCGTTTCATTGATGGGACGCATCAACAGTGTGAACAAGGACAAAAAATGAACGTAACCAAACAAACAATCGGAACAGATAGAAAAGCTTTGCTCTCCACATTATGGATATTTGTACTGCTCAACATGATTTTCCGTGATATTCATGAGATGCCTTTTTTAATTTTGGAATTAATCGCCGATCCGGTAAAGCTCACCCAAATAAGCAATGAGCTCATGTTAGTCGCAGGAATTGTATTAGAGATTCCCATTGTTATGGTGCTCCTATCCCGACTATTGACCTATCGCATCAATCGTTGGGCGAACATCGTTGCGGGTGTATTGACGGCAGTGATGATCATCGCCAATACGACAGCGCCCGATCTGGATGATATATTTTTTGCAGCGGTAGAAATTGTGGGTCTGGCGTTGATTCTTTGGTACGCGTGGAACTTGCCTAAGCAGGAAGCATAAGTTGGCTGCCCATTATTGATTGACGTTACTGCCTCAAACATGGCTAATACCATCATGCTTTAGTGCGAGGCAGTTTTGATAGGAGAAAAAATCATGAAAGCGATTATCTATACAACCTACGGCGCACCAGATGTGCTACAGATTCAAGAAGCAGAAATGCCCGTCGTAAACGACGAGAGTGTCCTCGTTAAAGTTTGTGCGGCGGCCGTTAATCCCTACGATTGGCACTTTATGCGGGGTGAACCGTATTTTATGCGGGTGGTCTCTGGGCTGCGCACACCGAAACGACAGGGGCTAGGGGTTGATTTCTCGGGTCAGGTTACGGCCGTTGGCCAAGACGTAACCCAGTTTCACCCAGGCGATGAGGTGTTTGGCATGAGCGACGGGGCATTTGCTGAGTACCTATGCTGTTCCGCGCAACATCTGGCGTTGAAACCGACGAATCTGACGTTTGAGGAAGCTGCAGCCGTGCCGCTTGCCGGTTTGACAGCACTACAGGGTCTGCATGACGCAGGGCAGCTACAGCCTGGGCAAAAGGTCTTGATCATTGGGGCGTCTGGCGGTGTGGGGACGTTCGCTGTCCAGATCGCCAAGGAAATGGGGGGTCACGTAACTGGCATGTGCAGTACGAAGAACCTGGAGATGGTGCGCGCGCTCGGTGCGGATGAAGTCATCGATTACACGCAAGAGGATTTCACCCAGAGCGGTCAGAAATACGATCTCATCTTCCAGCTTGGCGGGATGCATTCGCCAGCGCACTGTAGACGTGCGCTTACGCCCCAGGGGAAACTCATTTTAAGCAGTGGCGATTCGGACGGTCGTATCATTGGCCCTATGGATCGCGTTGTCAAAGCGGCCGTATTGTCACCTTTCGTCAGCCAGACGCTTAGCTCACTAAATGTCGTACGAAGCAAGGCTGGCTTGGAACAACTGGCAAGCATGATAGAAGCAGGCAAGCTCACGCCGATTATCGACCGAATCCACCCGCTCAACGAAGTTCCAGAGGCTATTCGCTACGTCGAAAAGGGACACACCAAGGGAAAAGTAATCATAACGGTAGCGGCCAATAAGGCAAGAGAGAAAAGAAGATAATGCCGGGCAATTGCATTCTATTCGCCAAAGAGAACCTTTTCCAAGTAGCTATTATCTCACCCCGCTTTTTTTCGCTTTGTTGTAATGCTGCCCTTCACAGATTTCTCTTGACGAATCAGATTCAGTGACGATCGACGTAAGGCCGCCATATGCTCATGCCCATTGCCACATCTCAATCGGCTTTCATCTTCACGAAACGCAACATCCATTACCTAATGAACTTTGTTTTCAACTTCCCAATGGGCTCGAGTCGCTTCCAGTATTCGCGCGGCATCCGGTTCACAGGAAACACGGACCAAGTAAAAGCTGGCACTTCCAGCCGTTTCAGGTTGTCTGGGGTCGCTTTGGTGATGGTAACCCCGATGTAATGATCCAGCTCACCGCCCTCCAGACGGCCTTCGGCAAAATTCGTGGAGGCGCTGGGTTCGACGTTCCAAAGAGCCTTGAGCGTACTAATTGTTGTGTCATCCAGGCTTTTCCACATAGTGGCGATTTCCGGGGATAACTAAGGGATGTGAACGGCCGTTAATTGTCCTGTTGGACTATTCTCTACTCTAATTGCAGATGATCTGTGTCAACCAGGTATTGAAATAAGGTGTTTTCTGGTAACGTCCGCTTCAGCCGCATCGTCGGCTGTAAGTATTGTTTGGTGTTGCATACCAAGTGATTCATTTGTCAACGTATCTAGTAGTTCAAAGGCGTTGAGCAAATTCGACATCACTCAGCTTGCCTTTGCTATCCCAAAATTACTAGTCACCACATCCTCAACTTGATTCAGCCAATTGCGCCTAGCATCATAAGTGCTGCCCTCCATTGGCCCAAAAACATGACGCTCTATGACCGGGGAGCCGCAAAACGGTAATACGCAATTGCCCCAAATCAAACTCAAGGGATCGCCCAATACCTTCTTTTCCCGTTCGGTTGGTGTATCCGATGTATTGAAGATCACTGCACGCTCGAGCACAAGCAGACCTTCGGGCTCGCCCTGCGCCGTTCCCAGCCGGTACGCCACGCCAGGTACTAAAACCCGATCCAACCAGCCCGCCAGAATCGCGGGCGGTTTTCCCCACCAATTCGGATGCACAACTAGCAGACCTTCAGCTCGGGCGATATCGCGACGATGTGAAAGTATGAGCGGATCATCCGATTTACGAAATGCTGCTTCTACCGTATCGCCCGCCGTGTAGGACTCCTCGGCTTTCAGTATCGGATCAAATGATTCCTGGTATAAATCGTGGATTACAAGATTGTGTCCGCGGTCGGCAAGCGTTGCGTTAGCTGTATCAAAAACGGCTTGACAAAAGCTGTCCATGCGCGGATGTGCAAGTATCGAAAGTACGTTCATATGCTCCTTATAACCAAGCTCAGCATAGTTCTCGGATTTACTACAAAGATAACACTTTTAGCTTCAGCGATCCCCTTCTTTGAAATTGCAATGTTCTCACCAGCATTTGTCGCTTCATACTCTATCAAAATGATTCTTTCATCAGCCCACTCGTCTATTTGAGCCAGCCACCTAACATCCTACTATGCATTGTGCAATCCACAAATATCAGAGAATTTCTTTGCAATTTAACTATTTGTTACGGATACGATGAAGGGTACAGTAAGATACCAATACAAACACATACTAAACAAGAACAGAGGAATGTCAAAAAATTGGAGATTTATGACTTTTTTATCCACCTCTTTCATACCCTATTATCTACAAAAATTGCCTGGCCTGAAGGTTCACAAATTGAGGCAGTCAGTTGAAAATATACACCTAGTTTGGTTTTATATTTGCGGGAAAATTGCTATCACATCACTGACTCCTTTGATGGTGAGTTGGAAGGTCATGCGTGGATACGCCTTGAGCGACTGTCCGCTATTTCTGGCTTCAGTGGGCGGATTTAACGGCCGTTTCAATCACCGACGCCGCGCTGTGGTGCAGTTCAAAAGCCGCCAGCGTCAGCCGTCTGCGCCGAATTTACTCTGATAGAGGAACTCCAGCCAAGAATGAAAACATGCGCCTAAAATGATATTCCGAACACCAAGCCAGCATTTCTAACTGCTTCATGTCCGCCTATCTGCCAGGTTTTCTTCGATATAAGCCAAAGCCTGCTTCATTCTTTCCAGCGAATCCATGTTCCGCTCTCTTGCGCATTTTTAGGATAAAGGAAGTTGAACATCATGATCTGACAATCTGTGCCGGGTTTCGTCGGATTGCAGGACAATAAAAAAATAGGGGGAGAAAACGACCGTTTCTTCCGCTGTAAAGCGCAAATCAGCCGCCCGCACTTCAGTCAACCATCCGCGCACGCGCAGGCGCGGCAAAGGCAGCAGCGGGTCCTGGCGCGTGGTCATTACCAAATGCATCTGCGTCGGCAGATGTTCCAG
>CBDUOF010000324.1:0-6763 GCA_965368765.1 uncultured Anaerolineae bacterium
GCTCCGTTAATCTTTACTTTTTCTGGACAATTTGACACAAAACTATTTTGCGATGCGGTGCAATCTGTTGTGGATCAAAGCGATGCCCTCCGAACCGTTATTAAGGTAATTGACGGCATTCCGCAGCAGATTGTGCAAACCCAGGCGACTGCGCCCATTCAATTGCGCGATTTTTCGCATGAGGCAAGCCCAACTCGGGCCGCGCGTGATTGGCTGCAGCAAATTGTTGCGGTTCCGTTTGATTTGCAAACGGCTCCTGTACAGTTTGCCCTGGCAAAAATTTCTGCAGTAGAACACATTTGGCTGATCAATCAACATCATATTATTGCTGACGCATCTTCATCATTTTACATCTATCAAGTAATTGTTCGCACTTACGAATGCTTGGCTGGTCTCACTGAGACTGCACCGCCCACCATTACGCCATTTGAACTTTATCGAGAATACGAGCGCGACTATCGTCAGTCGGCCCATTTTCAACGTGCGAGTCGGTATTGGCAGCAAAAGTTGTCTGAAGATGTGGAGCCGCTGCGATTTTTTGGCCAACGCAGCAGCAAAAAAAATACGGATACTCAGCGGCTCAGCATTGAGCTTGACCCAGAGCGAACCAGTCGGCTCATGGCCTTGGCACAGGTGGAGCAGTTCCGCGATTTAACTGCGGAGTTGACGATGTTTAATCTGACGGCAGCCCTTTTCTTTGCGCTACTGTATCACCTTACCGGCAATAAACGGCTCACATTTTTGACACCGATGCATAATCGTCCAACCCAGGCGCTGCGGCAAACGGTAGGCCTGCTCATGGAGCTGTGTCCATTTGTAGTTGAACTGGATGTCAATGAAACGCCGGCTTCACTGATTCAGAAGTTAAAAAAGCAAACTCGAGGTGTGATGCGGTTTGCCCAATTTGGTTCGAGCATCTCCCTGAACAACAAATCACATGATGTGATGTTTAATTATCACAGACGGCCGTACCTTACATTCAATCAGCAACCTGTTGAGCAAGAGCATTTGTACAGTGGCCATAGCAGCGATAGTTTTGCGCTGCACATACATGAATTTGAAGGAAGTGGCACGCTTAAGCTCAAGTTTGATTTTCATAAGGACATCTTCACCGATGACCAGCAGGCAACGGCCGTGGAAATGTTTTATGCCTTGCTAGATGCTTTCACTGCGGATCTTGATCAGCCCCTTCAAGACGTTGTGCTTCCCTGGTCAGGCATACAAACGGCCGTTTCACAACCCAATTCGTCAGAGTCAACCGTCAAAACGGATGTCTACGTTCCTCCTCGGGATCGCCTGGAACTTGATCTCAAGAATTTGTGGGAGTCTGCCCTAGGCGTGGCGCGAATTGGAATCCACGACAACTACTTCGATCTGGGCGGAACCTCCTGGCAAGCGATGAACTTGTTTGCCGAAATTGAGAAAATGACAGGCCATTACCTCCCCTTGGCCACACTAGTGAAAGCCAGCACGATTGCTGAGCTAGCCGATGTATTGCGCCATCAATCCGGCGCTGAAGCTTGGCCCACGCTGGTACCCATTCAGGAAGGTTCTGCCGATAGGCAGCCGCTTTATTTGGTTCATGGCGGTGGGGGGCACGTGCTTATCTTTACCAAGCTGGCACGCCATTTGCCGCCTGAGCAGCCAATTTATGCCTTTCAGGCGCAAGGGCTGGATGGCAAAACGCAGCCACTTCAATCTATTGAAGAGATGGCCGCTCATTACATTGAAGCGCTGCTGAGACATCAGCCAGAAGGCCCGTATTGCATAGGCGGCTATTCCATGGGGGGCGCCGTTGCTTTTGAAATAGCCCAGCAGCTCCAGGCAAGGGGGTATCCTGTTGATTTTGTAGGAATCATTGACACGCCAGCACAGCATCCCAGCCTAAAATGGGTGCGATTGGCAACAAAACTCACAACCCGACTTCTTGGCCTTTCTTCAGAGCGTGAACAGCAGCTGTTTATTAAGAACCGGCATCGTTTCTGGGTTGGCTTTCGCCAAATCATGGCCAACCAAAAAACACGCCTGGCGCGAAAAGCGAAGCGGCAAAACGGATTGGCCACAGCAAACAATCAGCGGCAAGAAGATTCCCGTGTGCAAAAGATAACTCTCATCAATAATCGTGCCTATTTTTGTTACGTGCCGAAGCGTTTTCCCGGAACAGTCACGTTGTTCAAATCCACCGACGGCTATCGTGATATTTATCGCGATACTCAGGATCCGCTCATGGGCTGGCAGCGGGTCACCGATGGCGTAGATGTCCATTTGCTCGAGGGGAATCACAATCAAATCATGGATGAGCCCCATGTTCAGGCATTAGCGGCAGCCTTCTTGACCGCCCTCGGAAATTAACCACCAGCTAGCCTATTTTGTTCCTAACCCATTGTCTTCCAGCAAGGTCCTGTTTATGCGCTGCAGCCCCTCACGTGAAAGGCTAATCGTAAGGATTCTCGGCTAAAAAAGTGCAAAGCATTCAACAAATTCCCCCCAAGTTTTAAGGTGGGATGGCATGAGCAACGGCCGTAAAAATTTGAGACAAGAAGCCTATTGAAAACGGCCGTAGCCAACACTAATAATAGTGCAACACACAAGATGAGTTTCTGCACTTTGAATGAACGAACATCAGGATATCGCAGCATTAACTATCATCGTTGCCAACAGGCAGGGCATCAAAACTTAAAAACCCGACCTTGCATCCAAGCCAAAATTACATCTCTGCAACTTTTCCCCCTGATGATTGTGAGCCTCGCCAACTAATTTTTAAAGAAGCTGTGGCCTGTTCAAACTTTTTGCGCGTGAGTAAAAAGGAAACAGGCTTTATTTATTGTCACTGATCATTTTATGTAGGACGGTATTTTTATGCGCGGTAATCTATTTAGCTGTTACGTAATGGGAGAAGAATCTTTACTCATTCAATGTACAGAAATTTTGCTGGAACGGGGCCACGATGTTCGTGGCGTGATTAGCAAAGCTCCAGCTATTATTAATTGGGCAACTGAAAAAAGCATAGCCATCGTAAGCCCAGGCAAATCTCTGGCAAACGAGCTGGCGTCAGCGCCAGCTTTCGACTATTTTCTAAGCATTACCAATCTTTCAATTATCCCCGATTCTATATTGGCCCTGCCGCAGCGCGGTGCGATCAACTTCCATGACGGTCCCCTACCTAAGTTTGCTGGCCTTTATGCCACATCCTGGGCCTTGATGCACCAGGCGGAAACGCACGGTGTTACCTGGCATGAAATGAGAAGTGGCATCGACAAGGGGGATATCCTTGCCCAGCAACTGTTTGACATTGTCGAAGGAGAAACCGCCTTTACCCTTAACGTAAAAGCATATGAAGCGGCCATTGCTTCGTTTGCTGAATTGGTTGCAGGGATTGAGCGTGACAGCTTGCAACCCCGCCCTCAGAATTTGTCCGAACAAACCTACTTCGGCAGATATGATCGGCCACCCGCAGCTGCGACATTGGATTGGGCACAAGCGGCAGAGAAGCTGGTCGCGATGGTGAATGGGCTGCAATTCGGCAGTTACGCCAATCCGTTAGCATTGCCTAAATTGAAGCTAGACGGCCGTCTCGTCATTGTCACCGAGGCAAAGGTTGGTAGCGCGACTGACGCCGCGCCCGGTACCCTCTTGGCCATTGATGAAGCGAGCGTCACCGTGGCGACGGCTAAAGACGAGATTGTTTTGAGCGGCTTGCTGTTTTTAGACGGTACGGCCGTTCCCTCCAACATGTTTACGGTAAATCGTCAGCTGGTCAGTCTGGATGCTGACTCCTACGCTGCCCTTACCACGCTCAACGACACAATCGTCCGGCAAGAGGGCTACTGGCTGCGTCGCCTGAGCCATATGCAGGCCGCAGAATTGCCCTACGCAGATCGGAGCAACGCTAACGTGGGCCAGCAGTTTGGCCGAGCCACCATGTCCCTGTCGTCTGCTCAGGACAGCCAAGCGTTAACCGCTGCTTTTGCCGCTTATCTGGCTCGCGTCAGCGGATCGAACAACTTCGACATTGCGCTGAGCCTGCCAACGCTGGAACAGGAAGTGGGCGATTTTGCTGCTTACTTTGCTACGCAGGTTCCATTCCAGATTAAAATCGACGGTTCTGCAACGATTGCCGACGCGCTAACGACGTTGCGCAAAGAATTAGATACGCTGCAAACCAAGCGCAAGACATTTAACCGAGACTTGTTCCTGCGCCACCCCGATTTAGCGGCGCTGCGAGCCAGGGCGGATGGTGCCTTGCTGCCACTTTTGGTGCAATCCGTACGGTCTGTGGCGGAGTTTTCACCATTGGCCGGCAGTGAGCTTGTCATGTTACTGACACCGGATCAAGAAAGCGTCACCTGGGTGTACGATACGGCCGTTTACAGTTCAGACATTATTGCCGCCATGCAAACCCAGTTTGTCACCTTCCTGCAAAATGCCGCCAAGAATGGCAATCGCCGCTTGGCAGAGACTGCTATTTTGTCCGAAGCTGAGCTCCAGCAGCTGTTGGTCGATTGGAATGATACTGAAACGGCTTACGATACGGCCGTTTGTATGCATCAACTCATCGAAGCACAGGCCGAACAACGCCCGCACGCTGTGGCAGTGGTCTACGAAGATCAGCAGATTACCTACAGGCAACTCAACAATCGTGCCAACCAGATGGCTCGCCATCTGCGTCATTTAGGCATCGTGCCAGACACCATCGTGGGCGTATTTATGGATCGCTCTATCGAGATGATGGTTGCTTTGGTTGGGATCCTCAAGGCGGGGGGAGCTTATTTACCGCTTGATCCCACATACCCGAAAGATCGCCTTGCCTTTATGGTTGAAGATACAGCCACGCCGGTATTGCTTACCCAATCGCATCTCGTCTCCAGCCTGCCGCCCCATCAGGCCAAGGTGGTTCGGGTTGACGCTGATTGGGAGCTGATTGCCGAGCAAAATGAAGAAAACGTCTTCAGCGGTGTCGCATCCCACAACCTGGCCTATGTGATTTATACTTCCGGCTCTACTGGCAAGCCCAAGGGCGTTATGGTGCAGCATGGCAATGTCATTAACTTCTTCACGGGGATGGATGAGCGCATTGGTGATGCCGCAAGCCACCAAGATTCACCAGGAAGTTGGCTCGCTGTTACCAGCCTCTCGTTCGATATTTCGGTATTGGAACTGTTCTGGACGCTGGCTCGCGGCTTTAAGATGGTTATTTTTGACGACAAGACGCGCGAAGATGTAACGGCCGTTCCTGATCACCCCCAGGCTGATAAGCCCATCGACTTCAGCCTCTTTTACTTTGCCAGCGACGAAAGTGAGGAAGGGGTCACGAACAAATATCATTTGTTGCTGGAAGGGGCCAAATTTGGCGACAAACACGGTTTTTCGGCCGTCTGGACGCCAGAACGCCACTTCCATGCCTTTGGGGGTCTCTACCCCAATCCATCGGTAACGGGCGCAGCGATTGCCGCCATTACCGAAAATGTACAGATTCGCTCTGGCAGTTGCGTACTGCCCTTGCACAGCCCAATCCGGGTGGCTGAAGAGTGGTCAGTCGTGGACAACATCTCAAACGGCCGTGTTGGTCTCTCCATTGCTGCGGGCTGGCAGCCTAATGACTTTGTTCTGCGCCCAGGAGTCTATGCCGATCGCAAAGAGATCATGTTCCGTGATATTGAGGTCGTCAAAGAGCTGTGGCGCGGTGGGTCGATCACCATGCAGAATGATTTGGGCAAGGATGTGGAAGTGAGAACATTGCCGCATCCTGTTCAAAAAGAGCTGCCCATTTGGGTTACCGCTGCTGGTAATCCAGAAACATTCCGTGAAGCAGGTGCCAATGGCTATAACATCCTCACCCATCTTTTGGGCCAAAGCGTAGAAGAATTGGCCGAGAAGGTTCGGGTTTACCGCGAAGCCTTTGAAGCTGCCGGGCATTCTGGCAAGGGCACCGTGTCCCTCATGCTCCACACTTTTATCGGTGATGATGTCGACGAAGTGCGCGAGACCGTCCGTGCGCCGATGAAGCAATATCTCAGCAGCGCCATGAACCTGGTCCGGGCTGCAGCCTGGCACTTCCCCACGTTCAAGGAGAAAGCGGCTGCCACGGGCAAAAGCCCATTTGAGGTTTTCGACGAAGAAGATCTGACGCCTGAAGATGTTGACGCACTGCTGAATTTTGCCTTTGAACGGTATTTTGAAACCAGTGGCCTGTTTGGCACGCCTCGTACTGCGCTGCAGATGGTTAATAAGCTCAAAGCCATAGACGTTGATGACATTGCTTGCCTCATCGATTTTGGCGTGCCTTCGACGCTTGCCCTGGAACATCTTAAGCATCTGAGTGAACTCAAACAGCTGGCCGAGCCAAAGTTAGCAACAGAAGATTTTTCCATCCCGGCACAGATTGAACGCCATAACGTGACCCATTTTCAATGCACACCGTCGATGGCTAGCATGTTGCTGCAGGATAATCGCAACGTGACGGCATTGGGCAAGCTGCAAACGCTTATGGTGGGTGGCGAAGCGTTGCCTGCTTCAATGGCACAACAGCTGAAGGGGATTGTGCCGGGACGGGTCATCAACATGTATGGTCCCACGGAAACCACTATTTGGTCTACAACTCATGAGGTCACTGGTGCGGAAACGGCCGTGCCTATCGGACGACCCATTGCCAATACCCAGATTTATATCCTTGATAAATCGATGCAGCCCGTGCCCGTAGGCGTCGCCGGTGACCTGTTTATTGCAGGTGACGGCGTCGTGCGTGGTTACCTTAATCGCCCCG
>CBDUOF010000325.1:0-6684 GCA_965368765.1 uncultured Anaerolineae bacterium
CTCTTTTCCTCGCCACTGCTGCTGCTCACTGCCACTGGCTGGGCCGCCTGCTGGCTGGAAGGCTGCGCCTATGGCGCCGAAACCACGCTAGGTCCGCTGGCAGCTGACCTGCCCGACATCTTTGGCGTTTTTGCCTTGCGGTACCAAACCCAGCTGTTGGGGATAGTGCTAAATCTGGTCGCTTTTGCTATTTTGCTTCGGGGCCAACAACGTGGGAGAAACAGCCGTCTCTTTCCAATCGCTTTGCTTATGGCCAACCTCATTCATTTCGGCCTAACATTCATACGAGGCGATGCGGTACCAATTCTTGGTGGTTGGCGACTAGACAGCTGGTTGGCAGCCATGTTCGCCATTCTGGGATTAACCCTGCTACAATACAGTCGGTCACAATATCAACAACCTAAGGCTTAAAGGTAAACCATAAAAAGTCTTTTTACGTAAAAATTGCCAATTCTTTCTGGTTTACTCAGGGAAAACGAGAAAATCATTATTTTTTGATTCAAAGAACACTCCTGTTTCCACCAATAACACCCTATGAAACTGAAAGTTGGATTAGCTCAAATCACTCCCAAACTTGGCGACCTAGAAGCCAATCTGGAACGCCATCTGACCGCCATTGAAGAAGCTGCTGAAAGCGGTGTCGAGCTGCTCATCTTCCCAGAGCTGTCTCTCACCGGCTATCGCCTGCGTGATTTAGCATTCAGCGTCGCCATAAAGCCAACATACAAAGACCCCATTTTTGCCCGCCTCTTGGATGCCAGCCGTGACATGGACCTCGTTGTTGGATTCGTGGAGTCCGATACACGTCAGAAGTTTTTCATTTCTGCTGCATACCTTTCCGGTGGCCAGCTGACCCATTTGCACCGAAAAGTTTATTTACCCACCTATGGCATGTTTGATGAAGGGCGCTACTTCGCCTGGGGTGATCATTTGCGCGCTTTCGACACCCGCTTTGGTCGGGTTGGTTTGCTCATCTGCGAAGATTTTTGGCACGTCAGCGCCGCCTACACGCTGTGGCTGGATGGCGCTGATATGCTTATCCTTACCTCTTCTTCACCGGGGCGTGGACTGGCGACCGAGCAAAAAATTGGCAGTGCCCGCTGGGTTGAACATATCAATCAGGCGTATGCCAGCATGTTTACCAACTTCATCTTGCACGTGAATCGCACTGGCTTTGAAGATGGCGTCACTTTCTACGGCGGATCCACGGTCTACGCACCCGAAGGTAATCTGCTGGTCCAGGCGCCTTATTATGAAGAAGCCCTGATTACCGCCAGGCTCGATCTGAATGAATTGCGTCGTGCCCGTATTCGCCTCCCGCTGCTACGCGATGAACGTGTCGGGCTGACTCGGCGCGAATTGGGCCGGATTTTGAAGGACAAATAATCTTGCTTGGGTGATTGCTAACTGGTCACTCACTTTTTTCATTGCACAAATACGGTAAGCCTATGACTGAACAATCCTCAAACTTCTCTGACTATGAAACGGCCGACAATCATCGCTCTGGCTTTGTGGCCGTCATTGGCCGCCCCAACGTCGGCAAAAGCACCCTGATCAACGGCCTGCTGCAAGAGAAAATCAATATTGTATCCCCACGGCCACAAACCACACGCAGCCGTCAGCTCGGCATTCTGACCAGCCCCGACTACCAAATTATGTTCATAGACACACCCGGACTGATGCAGCCGCGCCACAAACTGGATGAATTTATGGTGGAAACGGCCGTAGAAAGCTTAAGCGAAGCTGATGTCGTCTTGTGGCTTGTTGATGGCAGCGAGCCAATCGGTCCAGGCGACCGGGCAATTAGTAAACAGCTAAACGCGTTGGACCAATCGATTCCAGTCATTTTGGGCATAAACAAGAGCGACATCACGGCGGTCGAGAACGTCCTGCCCTATACTGAAGCCTACCGGGCTTTGTTGCCCGAGGCGACCTGGCTGTTCTTTTCTGCACAAACGGGAAACGGCCGTAATGAGCTGCTTAACCTTGTCGTGCAGGCACTGCCAAAAGGCCCCCGCTACTATCCCGCCGACCAGGTTACAGATAGCTACCTGCGCGATATGGCTGCCGAATTCATCCGCGAACAGGTGATGATTCAGCTTAGAGACGAAATCCCCTACAGCATCGCGGTACAGGTGGACGAGTTCAAAGAGCGCCCCAACGGCACAACCTACGTCGGCGCGACCGTTTTTGTGGAGCGAGACAACCATAAGCGGATCATTATTGGAGCCAAAGGAAGTCAGCTGCGCCAAATTGGCGCCGCCGCCCGCAAAGAAATCGAAGCTTTGCTGGACGGCAAAGTATTTCTGGAGCTGTGGGTAAAAGTAGAACCCAAATGGCGGCAAAACGAAAAAGCCCTCAAGCGCCTCGGCTACAGCAAGCCTGAATAAGCTCCCCTAACTTCTTCCTATCCAGCGCCGCATAAAAGATAGGATTGATAGAAACAGAACTTTTGTGCTAAAATACGAGGGTTGGCGCAAGCATTGTGCATATTGAGCCAAATTTCTGGGCGCGCAAATCCAAACGAAAAGTTTTCGCCGTTTACGATTCAACTTTTTCGCAACAGCGACAGGAGAATGGATATGACCAACCCAGACGAACAGGCAGTAAGCCGCCGAAATTTCTTGAAAGCAGCCACCGTGACGGCCGTTGCCGCCACAGCCACCGGCGCGGGCGCAGCCCTTTACAACCAAGCCAACTCGGCAGCCCCCACAATCAATTCTGCGTCGAACGCAAGCCAGGCAGTGACAACGGCAGTCACCGCGATTGATCAGTCTCAGCCCACGGAACTCTTTACCCGATTAGCCGCTGCCCAGGCAGAGAATGTGCGACTGCAAGCTGCTCTAGACGCTACGCAAGGTCAGCTCACCAGCCTACAGCAAAACAATCAAGATGCGGCCAACAGCCAAGCGCTGGCCCTGGAATTGGGCCAAGCAAATGAGCAAATTGGCGTAATGGCTGGGCTGGTGGCGTTATATGAACAATTAGAAGCTGTGGATATGGAAACGGCCGTTGATCAGGGCTTAAACGCCGTCTCCTCTTCGATTGAAACGATGCTTTCCGAAATGCCCACGCTTTCTGAAAGCCTTCAGCGCGGGCGGCAGGCGCTACAAAACTTGGAAGCCGAAATGCCCTTGGTGGAAAACGGCCGTCTCTGGCTCATTGATCATTTGGGTAAAATTGAGGCGTACTTTCAGTCGGTAGAACAGCTGCTGGCCCAGACAGTTGATCGGGTTGGCCCATTTTTACAGATGCTCAATGAGTGGTTCGAGAATATCAAAAAGTGGCTCCCCTTTGGCATTGGCCAGGCAGCCACTACCATTATGCAGTCCATCACGCTGCTTATCATGGAAACCCCTAACACCCTCAACGGCTTAGACACCAACATTACACAACCGCTCACCATTTGGCTGGGACGCGACCAAAATAATGATACCGGCCTGCATCAGCGCCTAATTAATCCCCTGCGAGATGAGCTAATGCCAAAAACGGACAGCGCCATCAGCAAAATGGCGCAAATGGACGCAACTTATAAAACTGTGCTGAAGGAACCGGTGGAAACGGCCGTTGCCAGCCAGCGCGTCATCCGCAATCTGATTGCCGAATATCGGCAGCAGCATGGGGTTTAAAGTGCCCCATTTTCCAACTTTGTTACAACCTCATTCTTAAGTAGGCGCGGTGTCCAACGGTGGCGCGACGGCTAAAAAGTCTTGGGCAAAGCGTTGACTGTAATCGCGGACAAGCTGCTCAATGCGCGCCTGTTGAGGCGAGGCGACGATGAGGCCAGCATGCTGTTTCTTGTTGACGCGATACACTATTTCTGGATCCTGGTAGCCAGACAGATCGGGCCATTCCTGCCGTGACAGACAAATCATCACCCCGGCATATTCCCCTTTGTCTGCTGGAACCGCATACGCTTCGCCACGCAAAGCGGCCGTTTCCAACCGCGCCCATTCCCCCCACAAATTTATCCCCGATGATGCCTCCACCAACTGCTCAATGTTTGCCCCACCGACACGAGCGGCCGTTTCCAAAAAGTAAAATTCTCCATCCGCGCCCTTGATAAACTCGGTGTGACCAACGCCACGCTCCATGCCCAGGGCCAGAATCAGCAGGTTGTGCAGCTTTAGCAAAGCCTTTGTCTCTTTGGCTTGGCGCGGCATTGTGCTGGTTACAAAAACGCCACCATCATGCGCCACATCGATGGGCGGCTGCAAATATTGGTGCGCTGTGGCAAAAACGACCTTACCGCCCCACACAATGGCATCCACATGGTAAACCGTGCCCGCCACAAACTGCTCCAGCAAAAAGTATGATTGCTGATCGCCTAACTCGTCCAGCTTGCGCCACAATGCCTCAGAATCATCAATCCGCTTGATGCCCATCGCCCCGGCCTCGGCGCGAGGCTTAAGCAACCAGGGCGGCGGGACCTTTGCCATAAATTCGCGGAGTTGATCATAATTGAAAACGGCCGTAAATTCCGGCACTCTGAACTTCTCTTGCCGCGCCTTCACTCGCATCGCCAGCTTGTCACGAAAGTGGCGACTCACCGTCACGCCCATATTCGGCAGCCGAAAATGCTCGCGCAGCGCCGCCACCGTCAGCACATCATAATCATCCAGGGGAATTATCTGGTCTAGCGCCCAACCCCGCGTAAAGTAAGCAATGGCGTAAATAATATCCGGCTGCTTAGACAGATGCGGCATATAAAACACCTCATCAATGCTCTCCCACGGCCACGGCTCATTCTGCAATTTTTCCCGGGTTACCAGCACGACCTGGCACCCGGATTGCTTCGCAGCGGTTAAAAATGTAGTGCCCTTAAAATAACTAGCCAGGCACAAAATAGTAATTGGCTTTTTCACGTCAGACATAAGCGCCTCTTCTTATACTAATTTTTGTAACAGCACCAGATTCTCGAAATGGAACCTGGAGCGTTTAGTTTTTGATCGACGTGCTGCCACAGACATCCTGTGTAGTCACAAATTCCCACGGACAGCACTTATGGCACTAACAGCAGAATAATGGTCACAATGGCCGCAATGGCCAATACAAAAAAGCTGATGATGAGCAAGACAACCAACCAGTCGGTGTCTTGCCGGGTCGATGGCTGGTAGCTGGTTGAGAGCGCTGCCAGGGAAACGGCCGTTTCTTCCCCCATCCCACTTGCCGCCAGTTCAACATCCGCTTCAGGAGCCGGAGCAGGCGTATAGGGAGCCAGCAGTTCTGGCGTCACCTCCATTTCCTCCTCACTATCCATCGCCTCAGACAACAACGCCACCAGTTCCGCATCCAACGCTGCTTTTTGTGATTCAGGCAGTGCAGGTTCAGTGGACCCAATTTCCGGTGGCGCCAGCTTGCGCACCCACACCGGCAACTCTGCGCCTTCAGCTTCTCCCGGGGAAACGGTTGCCCTGGCCTTCACGGCCGCCAGTGCAGACAGCAACCCATCGTCTTCTGCCAACAACTCCCGTGAATCACCAGCCAACTCGTCTAGCGGCTCCGATGTGACGATCTCAATATCGCGGGTTAACAAATAGTATTGCAGCCGCCGCGAGTCAAACATCAAGTGTCCACTGGCCCGTACCTCATCCCCCTGAGCAATCTCAATGGGCGCATCAACCCGGCAGCTAAGCCGATGGTCTGCTTCAGCCAACACAAAGCCATTCGGATTTAGCGTTTCCACCGTGCCCACGACAAATACCAGTCCCAGCGGCAGTTCCGGCGGCAATTTAGAGGCTAAACGGCCGTTTAGCCCACTCACTGTAATATCCATCATTAACTCCCACTATCGCGCATTCAATGCCTATTCACGCCCTATTATAAACGAACTCCTGAAGTTGGTTACCCGGTTTTGACAACCTCTCCAACAATCAGCGAAATCCGCAAACCACGGAAGATCTATTTGACGAAAAAAACACAAATGCTATACTTACCCGCCTGAGGTTGCTCAGTGAGCAACAGGGGTGACTTGCCTATAAATATTTAACAGTTTCATACAAGAGATTTGCAAATGGCAAATGAAGATTTTTGCAAATTTACATCTTAATTTCGCCGTTTGCTTCAGTGAATGCTACACTATCAGCGTTTAGATTACACCCTCGCTTTTCGCATTCACAAACGTGCCGACGTAGCTCAATTGGCAGAGCAATGCTCTTGTAAAGCATAGGTTATGGGTTCAAGTCCCATCGTCGGCTTGGGCAAGATGTTCCAAAATTAACAGAAACACATATTCTAGGGTCAGTGTCCCGAGTGGCAAAGGGGGCGGACTGTAAATCCGCTGGCGATAGCCTTCGTAGGTTCGAGTCCTACCTGGCCCACCTTTTAGTAAACAGAAACAAGTCATAAGTATTCAGGCACACCGTTTACCGACTTCTGTTCACTAACTACTGTTTACTGAGATGCCCACGTAGCTCAGGGGTAGAGCGCATTCTTGGTAAGAATGAGGTCATGGGTTCAAATCCCATCGTGGGCTCTCTGCCCCGTCAATCTTGTGAATAATTGGCAAGATGGCGGGGTATTGTTGCGAAAATGGCAAGGTCTATTTTACCTAAAGTACACTTGCCACAGAGATTCTAAATTTATCATTAAGTTTAGACTAACCAATAAGGATCAAGGGTTTATTAACGATGGCAAAAGAAAAATTTGTGCGCGAAAAACCACATGTAAACATAGGGACGATTG
>CBDUOF010000326.1:0-6680 GCA_965368765.1 uncultured Anaerolineae bacterium
CCCAACCATTGGTGACCAGCACATCATTGGCCCGCAGCGCTGCCCAAAAGTCAAGATAGCCTTCTTCACCAAACTCAGCAATGGTTGCCAGCAGAAAGGCCAACCCGGGACTAGAGGTTGCCGGATTTTCCACGACCAAAAGCCCAGCATAGGTTGGATCCGCCAAATCAGCCAGAGATTGAGGTAACGGCACGTCATTTTCAGTGAACCACGCTTTATCATAGTTCAGGCACACGTCGCCATAATCCACCGGTAACAGCCGATTCTCGGCGTCCAGTTCAAGCACATCGGGGATTTGGGCCAGCAAGGGTGATGAATAGGATTCAAAAATGCCCGCTTCCAGCGCGCGCCCCATGAAGGTACTATCGACACCAAAAAAGACATCCGCCAGGGGTGCGTCTTTGGCCAGGATGGCCTGATTGAGCGCGGCCCCGGTATCGCCAGCAGGCAAGAGCTCCACCGTCACGCCATTTTCTACCTCAAACGCCGCAATGGTATCTTCACTAATGGCAAAGCTGTCGTGAGTCATCAAAGTAATCAACGTAGGATCGGGCGAACCACAAGCGGTTACGGCCGTTCCCAACAAAAGTAAACTAATCAACCAACGTTTCATCAAACAACTCTCCTCAGTGAATGGTGTGAACACAGAGTAACAAGCCACTGTTCACGCTGATGGTGGCTTTTGTGGCAGTGAGCCGGTTGCTCACCCCGCGCGCCAGCCCAAAGGCAAGCGTCTCGTCCTGCAATGGCCAGGCCAGCCCGCTTGTACTGCCAATCTGCGCGTCGCCCGCCAGGGGGATGAGCGAAACAAGATCGCCCACTTGCCCCACAATCTCGCTGTGGCTTCGCACCAGCCAGGCGTGCTCATTTGGGGTGATGAGCTTGACCCGTTTGTCCCGCAACGCCGGGTGACTGAGAAGCAAAATATTTGCCATCATTTGATCTAAACGCCCCCCTAACAAACCAAAGAGCCAAATCTCGGCAGCATCCTGTTCGGCGGCCAAAAGGAGTGCAAGCTCTAGATCGGTCTCATCTTTTTCGGCCGGGTGCTGGATGAAGGGGATGTTGGCCGCGAGCACCCAGTCACGCACGGCCGTTTCCAATGAATCCATATCGCCAATCACTTTGTCCGGTAGGTGGTTTAGTCGAAACAGATGCCGACTGCCGCCGTCTGCGGCCCAAACGGCCGTAGCCTGCGCGAGATACGGCCGTAGCCACGCCACTTCATCCAACACTCCATTTGCAAAAATCAGCAATGCCATTTCTACTCCAAAAGATGAGCCACAGCGGTCACAAAGATAAGAGAGAAAACCTGCCAACTCTCGGTGAAACGCCGCGAACCCTCCGTGCGACTCTGCATTCCTCATGCGCCTTAAAAACAAAAAAGCCACCCTGATTCGGATGGCTCACAAACGTGAAAGCGCAATTCCTCCGCCGGCATTACCCGGATCAGGTTTGCAGGTCGGTGACAAATGGTCACCCTCTCAGCCGGACACCCCCAGCTCCCTGTGCGATATAAGAAAATTTTAAAGGATATACGCCCGGAGAGATTCGAACTCCCAACCCCGTGGTTCGAAGCCAAGTGCTCTATCCGTTGAGCTACGGGCGCAAAACAGGATGTAAAAAGCCGATGGAGAAGCCTCTCGGCAACCATCGGCTAGGGCGAGTGGTGGGACTTGAACCCACGGTCTTCTGGGCCACAACCAGACGCGTTAACCACTACGCTACACCCGCCAAGAACGGTGCAGATGCTATCATAACTGCTACAAAGTGGCAAGGAATCGATCGTTGTCTCGCAGCAAATTTTCTCATTGTCCAACGCCATTTATTGGCCGCTGTTTATTCAAAATAAGGCCATTCTATATCGCTGATGCAGGCTCCATTCAGCGCCTGTTCTGGATTGTCCAAAAATGTGGCTGAGATGCTGATGGCACATTCAACCCCGCTCAGCAAAGAGTGTCCCGCGCCGGGAAAGACAAATAGGTAGCTATTGCCAAGCGTTTGCGCCGCCAGGTTGGCCCAGCGCGGTGGTGTGGCCACATCATATTGTCCCGACAAGATGAGCGTGGGGATGCTGCTGGATACGGCCGTGTTGTCCACCACATCTCTGGGGCTCCAAAAGCTGCAAAGCTGGGTTAAATCAAATGTAGACTGGAGCAATGCCCCTTCCAGCTCAACGGGAATCGTTCCCACGACGGTGTCTTCCACCCGCTCATAATCGCCAGACGCATACTCATCATAACAAATAACCGAGTTGTACATCCCTTCACTGTCGCTAAAGTCTGCCCCGTCACTCTGATATCCCTGCCGACTGGCTCCTTCGAGCGCCGCGATTTCATCCAGGGCATCATAATTACCTTCGGACACTTCATAAATCACATAGGGCAGCAGCGGAATCAGCTCCGTATCGCTAAAGGCAGCGCTGAGGGCAAAGACCAGATCGTCACCAAAGATTTCGGCCGATGCATCTTCGTTTAGACGCTGCACTGTGGCCAAAAAAGTGGCTTCCAAATTGGGATATGTTTCCTGGCAGTACGAATCGCTGGCACAGTCTGCGAATAGTTCAGCGAGCGCATCGGTGAAGCTGTAGACCTCATCAACGGGCGTATCGGCATTGGGAGGAAATACGGAGTCCAGGATGACGGCACGCAC
Organism: uncultured Anaerolineae bacterium; assembly: GCA_965368765.1. Classification (GTDB taxonomy): domain Bacteria; phylum Chloroflexota; class Anaerolineae; order Promineifilales; family Promineifilaceae; genus Leptofilum. Next base: position 2,653 of record CBDUOF010000326.1, read on the forward strand.
GCCGTCGGGATGATGGCGCATCACCTCTAGAGCAAGCCGAGTGCCGTAGGAAATGCCCAAGATATCCCAGGCTTCAATGCCCAGGGCAACCCGCAGGGCGGCAACGTCTGCGGCATTTTCTCCGGTATTGTAAGCGGCCAAATCAATGCCATCGGCAATTAACCGATCATAGCAAAGCTGGTCAGGGTTCTCACGGCCGTCTGCCGTTTGGAATTCCGGGCAGTCCAGCGTAGGCTGCGAATGGCCCGTGCCGCGCTGATCAAGCAGAATCAAGTCGCGTGTTTGCAGGAACGGATAGTTCCAGCCGCCAGGATCCGCGGCAAAATCGTCCAGGGCGCTGCCGCCGGGTCCACCGCTGAGGTAGATAAGTGGGGCCTGGGTTGCTGAGCCACGTTGCGCCGCTACAATGGCAACGGCCAACAAAATTTCTGGGGAATCAGGCAAGGTGCGATTTTCTGGTACGGTTAGATAGCCACATTCAATCTCGAAACCAGTTGGCAGATCGAAAGGGCAAGCAGCAGGGGAAAAGTCTGCCGCTGTGGTCATGATGGCAGAAGGATCTGCTAAACTTTCCTGTACGGGCGGGTTGGCAACGGCCGTTTCCCCATTCACCTCTTCATCGAGAATCGTTTCATCGCTGCCAAAATCCAGTTCGTCTGAGCCACCACAGGCAGCAAGCAGCACACTGAGGCAAAGCAGGGTAAACAGATCCAGCTTTCGGCATCGTACACCATATAATTTCATCATACCTCGTTTCATTGATGGTCACCTGCAAAGGTGTCTTCGTAACCCATTAAGTCCAGCAGTTTACGAATTTCATCTAACAGGGCGTCTGTTTCTGTGAGCGGTAGATAACGCTGCCAAATATTTTTCAACGCCTCAACCACATCCGCATACCAGATTGGGTCAGCTTGCGCCACCTGCGCCTGCAAGTGGGCAGCACAGTCAGCAAAGATCTCGCTGTCCCAGCCAGAAAGGCGCAAAAAGCTGAGAAGATCCGGCAAAGTCATACGGCCGTATTCCCCTTGCACCACTCTTTTCAGGGCAAAAAAATCATCTGGTCCGCCTGCTTCTACCGCATCGGCAAAGGCAAGGCTGGTTTCTTGCCCCTGCTGCGGAAGCTGCCCCTGCAGGCAAGCCAACACCTGAATATTGTCCTGATAATGGGACGCATGGCAGGCCAGCCCACCACTGCGACCAACAAATTCAGTAATGGCATGGTAGTTGACCATCAATGAGAAGCTGCCATGCAGGTTGGGCAAGGGATCTGCATGCCCCAACAGGTCATCGCTGTGGGTGTAGCCACGATCACTGGTAAGCAGCAGAAAACGGCCGCTGCCATATGCTTGCCAAAAACGAAGGCAGTCCAGGCCCACGTTTGGGAAAGAAAACGTTGCCTCCGGCAGCGACGCTTCATAATCGTCCAAAATCTGATTGTATAGCGGCACGTCGTAATACGGTTTTTGCAGCGGAATTGGTTCGTAATGGAGTGAAAGGCGATCCCAAATAGCGGGATCCGCCAAGTCTGGCTCGGGCTGGCTGCTGGTGAGGGTGAGCAGGTTTTGGCACAACTGCTCTTCTTCAACCACAAAGCTGTCCTGCGGGATGCTGTCAAAAAAGTAATTGGCAATGAGAACGACCGGATTTTGCATCTGGTCGGGCGTGAGCGTTTGGCCGCTGTGGCGGAGGGTAAGCGGCCGTTTTGCCTGCACATCAAACAAGGCAAAATCGAGTAGATCGGCGTCGATCCACGGCTGGAAACGGCCGTTTTCCTGCCAAAACGCCACAATCTCCGGCACAAAATCAGTCATCACATACTTCATTGGCTGTGCGGCGAAGGGTGACCTGCGGTAGCGTGGATAAAAGGTATGCAGGAAGTGGTGCGCGAGGCGGCCAGACCCAGCCCCCAGCTCCACGATGTAAATGGGCTGGGCAGCGTCCCAGGGAAAGTCACCGTTTTGCGCGGCGGCGAAACAGACGCGCAGGTAGCCAAACAAAAGTTGGCTGTAGGCCCGGGCCATCACCGGATTACTGCTGATGGCGTGCGGCACCACATCATCTTGCCACGCCTTCATGCCATTCTGCAGAAAATAGTTGCGCTGAATTTGCCAAATTTTGGAGCGTGACAGAGGCTGATCGGCGTCAATAATGTGCCGCTTGGCTGAATTTTGAACGGGCATGGCTCAGTTCGCTTCCTGGCACGTTTGGCAACGGCCGTAAAACTCCACCAGATGTCCTTCGACGGCAAAACGAAAGCGCTCCCCCAGCAGCTTCTCCACTTCAGCCAGGCCACACTCATCAAACTCAATGACAGTGGCGCAGCCTGAACAGATCAAATGATGATGATGCCCGCCGTCGAGAAGAATATAGTGGGCGGCTCCAGTGCCCTGATAAACGGGCCGAATGAGCCCTAGCTCGCTAAGCAGCTCCAGCGTGCGGTATACCGTCATGCGGCCTACCGTCTTATCCACCTTGTGCACGACGTCCAGCAAACCATCGGCCGTAATATGACCGCCGCAGTCCAGCAGCGCCCTGGCAATCTTCTGACGCGAACGGGTGAGACGATACCCTTTTTGCTTCAGCACCGCCTGCAGGGCGTTTAGTCGTGTCTCCACATTCGGTTCATTCATAGCGTTTTTCTCATCACAACGGACATCAAGGCTTAGGAAACGCGCAGCCTGACTGGCGTCCGATTTGGTTTCTTTTTACCCTCGTCGCCATAGCAAGCCACGCTGTGGAGCAAACAAGAAAGCCAACACAAAAATAAAGGTGGCCACCAGCACCACCGCCGGGCCAGAGGCAATATCAAGGTAGTACGAGGTGTACAGTCCGGCCGCGCCAGAAAATGCGCCAATGCCGGCGGAAATGAACATCATTGGGGTCAAGCGACGGGTAAGCAGCGAGGCGGCTGCAGCAGGCGTCACCAGCATCGCCACCATCAGGGCAATCCCCACAACCTGAAGCGAGACAACGATGGTCACGGCAATAAGCACGAGCAGCAGGTAGCGTAAAAACGTCGCGGGCAGGCGAAGCGTTGTCGCCAAAACAGGGTCAAAGGAAATGACCATGAACTCCTTATAGAAAAAGAAAATGATGAGCAGCACGATCAGACCAAGCACGGCCGTAATCCACAAATCGCTCACCGTCACTCCAAGCAGATTGCCAAACAAAAAGTGGGCCAAATCCACCGTGTAGTTGCCCGTCGCCGAGAGCATCGCCACGCCCAAAGCAAACGCTCCTGCAAAAATGACGCCAATCGCCGTGTCTTCCTTCACCACGCCGCGACTGCTGAGGGCACCAATGCCAACGGCCGTAAACACCCCCATGATCAACGCGCCCACCGCAAGCGGCCAGCCTAGCAAAAAGGCCACGACCACGCCGGGCAAAATTGTGTGCGCCAGGGCATCGCCAAAAAAGGCCATGCCGCGCAGCACCACGTAGGTGCCCAATACGGAACAAACAATGCCAACCAGCACGGCAGCGACCAGAGCACGGAGGATGAAACTGAATTGGAGAGGATCGAGAAGGAAACTCATACTTTTCACTTCATATTAATCATGCCCACAGCAATCATCCACCAAAACCGCCTGCTTTGTGTCGGGTAAGTGGTGAACGTGACCGCCGTAGGCTTGTAGCAAATTGTCAGCGGTGAGAACGGCCGTTGGCTCCGCAAACGCTACTATTTCTCGATTAAGCAGCATGATCTTGTCAAAGCGGTCAGCGGCCAACTGCAAATCATGGGTGGCCACCAGCACCGTCACGCCATCGGGGCGTAAATTGTCTAAAATGTCGAAAATCGTTTGCTGGCTGGGCAAATCCAGACCGTTGAGTGGTTCATCCAGCAGCAGCAGCTCCGCCTCCTGCGCCAGGGCGCGGGCAATGAAGATGCGCTGCTGCTGTCCGCCAGACAGTTCACCTATCTGCTTTTTAGCCAGATGGGTAGCTTCCACGCGATCCAGGCTGCGATGCACAATTTCCCAATCGGCGCGGCGCGGCCAGCGGAAAAGGCCAATCTGTCCCACCCGCCC
>CBDUOF010000327.1:0-6676 GCA_965368765.1 uncultured Anaerolineae bacterium
CGGCTTCTTTCTTGGCGAGCTTTCGCTAGATGGCACAGCGCGCCACACCAAAGGCATCCTGCCCATGACAGCACTGGCGCGTGAACTAGGCTTCAGCCGCGTCTTTGTCCCGGCAGAGGATGCCGGGGAAGCAGCACTATTACCCGATGTCGAAGTATTTGCCGTACATAATTTGGCAGAATTAGTAGGGCACCTTACCGGGCTCAAGCCACTAACGCCTTACATCGTCGATCTGGAAGAACAGTTCCGCCAGGACCCAACCTATGCCGCCGACTTTGCCGACATCATGGGGCAGGAGCATGTAAAAAGAGCGATGGAAGTGGCAGCGGCTGGCTCGCACAATTTGCTCTTGTCTGGCCCGCCCGGAGCAGGGAAGACACTGTTAGCCAAGTCGATGCCCAGCATTCTGCCGCGCATGTCGGTGGATGAGGCGTTGGAAGTGACCAAGATTTATAGTGTGGCTGGTTTGCTGCCGCCGGATACGCCGCTGGTGAGAAATCGGCCGTTTCGTGCCCCACACCACACCATCAGCTACGCGGGTTTGGTTGGTGGTGGCGCCTGGCCACGCCCAGGTGAGATTAGCCTATCGCATCGAGGGGTGCTTTTTCTGGACGAGCTGCCAGAGTTTGGACAAAATTTAATAGAAGTGCTACGCCAACCATTAGAGGGTATTCCCCGCGAAGTCTCGATCTCCCGTGCCTCTGGCACCGTAACCTATCCCGCGAACTTTATGCTGGTAGCTGCCCAAAATCCGTGCCCCTGTGGCTACTTTGGCGACCCCACCCACGTTTGCAGCTGCTCCAATTCCATGATTACCCGCTACCAGAAACGCATTTCTGGACCGATGATGGATCGCATTGACCTGCATGTAGAAGTACCACGGGTAGAATATGAAAAGCTAACCAGTGGGCAGCGGGGTGAAACATCCGCGTTAATTCAAGAGCGGGTAGAGCGTGCCCGGCAAACGCAGGTAGAACGGTTCAAAAATCACGCTCTCTATGCCAATGCCGATATGGGGCCAAGCGAAGTGCGTGAGCTGTGTCAGCTAAATGAAACGGGTAATCGGCTAATGAAAAGCGCCATGGCCCAGATGAACTTAAGTGCCCGGGCTTTTCATCGCATTCTCAAAGTTTCCCGCACGATTGCCGATTTAGCTGGTGAAAAGACCATTCAACCTGCTCATTTGGCCGAAGCACTGCAATATCGTCCCAAGCAAGTGTAAAAAAAGGTGTAAGAAGAAAAAAGGAGGGTGACGCCACTAGAAATAAATTTCAATTACGTGACGTCACAGTTAAAGGGGAAGAAGTAAAATAGGAAGAGTATCTGTAACATAGTACCGTATTCTTACGGCTTCTATTAAGCTAGTTGAGTAAATTCCGTTTGATTGGACAAGCCAATATTAACCTCGTTTTGCTAGCTCTATAAGGTAGTTATTAAGACAGCACAATTTGATGCTGATATTCATTCCACGCCAGATTAAACGCTTCTATGACGGCTGGTGACGCGTTTTTATCGATTAGCCATGTGGCCCAAATCATGTGCCCATTGGCCTTTTTTCGGGTTGCTTTAGGTTCGTCAAATTGACTCATTGTGTGGGCAAAATCACCCACAATATCTTTCCGGTTTATTTGTGTTTTTAACCATTGATAGAAAGAAAAGGATTCCATAATAAAGTTTTACCTCGCTTGCATTTTTCGTAGCGTCATTTGGCAAGACGCGCGACCAATATCATGGCTCCCCGGGGGGTCCAGACTATTTTCAGTCTAGACTAATGACATAATATCATTAGATGCTTAAGATTGTTATTAAGAACCGGTGAAATAAGGGGGTAGAGGACGGTACTTTTGGACTATTCAGGTTGGTTTTTACTTCATTTTATGTTTTTCTTTGGCAAGATAAAATAGATGCAGAATATTGTAGCTCACTTTTTAAGATTGCGCTTGCGAATCCCAACGCAGTGGTATACGCTTATTAATGCTCTTGGGGTCGTATGACCCCTCCTAGAAAGAATAAAGAATTGAAAGAAAGAATGGCAAAAGATCGAGCAAAATATCAGAAAGCAATAAAAGTTGGTCTGGCTTATAACAAGGCGAAACGATGGAAAGATGCGTTTACGGCTTTTCGAGTTGCCATCGGGGAATTTCCGAATGATGCCGCAGCGTATGCTGGTTTAGGCGAGGCATGTCTGGGGTTGAAGCAGCTGGATCGGGCATTAGATTGCTTTAAGTTGGCAGCACGATATTCTCGAGGGGATATGGGCTATTTGCGCAGCGTCGCTGATATTCAGGAACGTCAGGGACAGCTCGCAGAGGCAGCTCGCACCTACCTGGCGATTGGGGAAATATATCTCAAGCAGCGGCATCTGGATGAGGCAATTGGTAACTGGGAGCGCTCTATTCGTTTAGACTCTAGCCTGCTGGGTTCTCACAAGCGATTGGCGATGGTTTTCCAACGCTTGAACCGAACACGGGATGCAGTGAGAGAATATTTGGCCATTGCCAGAATTTTGCAGATGCGCGGTGAGAATAAGAAGGCACTTCAAATGTGCCAAGCAGCGTTGCGGCTTGATCCGGGGAACGATGATGTGCTAACGGCCGTTGAGTTAATTCGTCATGGGGAGTCTGCTTTTGAGACGCCCGTGGTTGAGGAAGAGCCTGCAGTTGCGCCCGGTTTGTCGGCGGAAGAGCAGGCGGAGGCAGACAGCCTGACCGAAACAGTGCGCCAAATGGCTGCCATTTTTGAAGCAGAACGTACGCAGCAGGTAGTTTCTGAGCGGGAACATGTTTCGGATCCGATTGAAAAGGCGCATCGGCTTGCTCAGGAAGAACTGGCAGCAGAACTGTTTCGCGAAGAGGATGAAGCACATGAAGCTGTCAGTGGGCTAAGCAAGCTGGAGCGGGATGCTCTGTTAGGGCAAGCAATGGATTTTGAGACACGTGGTCACATAGACGACGCAATTAGCTGTTACCAACGGGCAATAAACGGGGGCTTGAGGCTGACGGCAGCTTACTTTATGCTGGGCTTGCTTTACATAAAAAATAAGCAGCGGGCTGAAGCTGCAAAAATTTTGTCCCTAGCAGCAAAAAACCCATCTTATCATCAGGCAAGTCAGCTGGCGTTGACAAATCAGTAACGGCCGTTTCCCAGACTTTCCTGCAAAATATTCGAGACAATAAATATGCCAAAACCAAGAAAGTTCCGGATCAGCGATGAAACCGTCGTGGAAACCATTATCCAGCTGTGTGCGGCGGCCTGGCCAGATGAAACCATCAAGCCAGAAGACATTGCCATGGTGCTGCACCCTCAAGAGTGGCAAGCATTAACCAAGCGCGTTCGGCTTGCTGTGAAGCAGCTGGCAGAAGCAGGGCACGTGCAGATTTTGCGCAAGGGCAAGCCGGTCGATCCAGATGATTTCAAGGGAATTTACCGCTTGCGGCTAGCAGACTCATTTTGGAATTCCCCCAGCGAAGAAGTGGCTACACCAGCTGAATAACGCCCCAACGGCCGTTCCGCACCCAATCCTCCTCCAACTGATCCAGCTGCTCGGCCCGACCGTCGGCAAGCCCTGCCAACACCTCAGATTTACAGGTGCGCAGGAAAAGTGCTGGCATTGGCAAGTAGCTAACGATATCGGCAAAGGACGTGTTAAACGGCCAATGAGCATCTCCCAACGCCCGGCGATAGTTGGCATCTCCCTTACTAATTGTGAGGCTGGCAGATGCCAATTTTTGCCGCAAGTCGGCCGGCAATTGCCACAATGGGTGAGGCGATGTCCAAAAGGGGTGCGTGGTTAGGCGAAGACGGCCGTTGACCAGGTAGGTTGTCAGGCGCTCCCCAAACTGCTGCAGAGCGGGCGCATCATTTTCACGCAGATAAGCCACGGTTGCTTCCACATCAATCAAGGTTGCATCTGAGACGAATGTGGGAAACAGTTTTAAGTGAAACCAAACGCTGGTCGCATGGCCAGTTGCCAACAGATAATCCGCCAGACACAAATCGCCGATTAGCTCGAATCCCGCGTTGTCGATGATGAAATCAATTTGTTGCAGCGGGCGTTGCAACAGCGTCTGAACGGCCGCACCATCATCAATCAGCAAGTGGGCTAACTGACCAGCCGCGTCGGTATGGTTGGGCATTGCGGCATCCCCGGCGGCCCACATGCTCATATCCGCTTGATTGCCCCATAAATCGGCCAGCAGCAGCTGGCGAAAGTTGGCTGCCTGCCACCCTTCATGAATCATCTGGTTTAGTTGATCTGCAAGCACCAAAATTTGCTGTGAGGACGCAACCAAACTCTGCTGTTTCTGATGACGGAAGGGATCAATCCCGCTGCGAAAATGATCCACAACGGCCATGATGCGCCGATAAAAGTAAGTTTCGACAAAAAACCAGGGGGCTTCCAGCCAGTTTTGCCCCGCGTACGGCAAAATATTGGCTTGCCAGGCGTCCAAATCCGGGGCCACATGGTCGGGCAACGGCCGTATTGCACCGTCGGGAATTTCGTGGAGGAGTTCTGTGAGCTGGGAGACGGCCGTTGCTGGCAGCGTATTCTCTTGCAATGTGCGCTGCAAGATTTCCGCCAAGCGACGGACAATCGAATCCCTGGTATAAGCGGTGTCGTTTCCCCGCAGGGGAGCAGGCACTGGCAGCTTGGGCATTAATTGATTTGTCATGATGAAGTTATTCTACTTTGTAGGCTACCAGCAGTCCATCACGGATTGGCAGCAAAGAAGTAATCCAGCGCGGGCTGGTTGTAAGCATTTTCGTGGCTCGGCGAATGGCTTGCGTGGCTTCATCCTGTTCCGATTCTTCCCAGACGCGCCCGCTCCAGACCATGTTGTCGATAATAAGCACACCCCCTGGCCGCAGCTTTTTCTCAATTACTGCCAAGGAATCTGGATACGCCGGTTTATCGATATCATTAAAGATGAGGTCGAAGGGGCCGTCGGCTTGCTGCAACGCCGCCACTGCTTCGCTCACGTGAAAGTGAACAACGTCGCTGTAGCCCAGCCTCTGTAAATGGTCTTTGGCCATTTGGGAAAGCTGTGCGTCCCACACCACGTGATGGACCTCGCCACCGCCATTTTCGCGCACGGCGCGGGCAAACCAGGCGGTAGAGTAACCATATCCGGAGCCAAGCTCAAATACGCGTCTGGCCTTCACCATGCGAGCGATTTGGTAACATGTTTGCCCTGAGGCGGGTCCCACAATAGGAAAGCGGTGTTTGTCGGCGTAGGCTTCCATTTTTTGCAATTCAGACGGCCGTTCTGGCACCAGTCCATCTAAATATTGAGCCAAACTCGATGTGTAACGATTACTCAAAATGTGTCTCCTTCTTGCATAAACTCCAATCGATTGCCGAAGGGATCGTTGACATAAAATCGCCGAATGCCTACCCCGGACCGATCGGTCACAATTGTGATGCCTTCGGCTTGTAAATGGGCCTGGGCCGCAGCCAGGTCGGCCACGCGCAGGCCGGGATGGGCTTTGGTCGCCGGCACAAACGCTTTTTGCACCCCCAGATGTAGTTCCAGCCCTTCTCCAGCAAACCAGCAGCCGCCATTGGCCCTGAGCGCTTTTGGCTTTTCCAGTTCGCGCAGGTTGAGGATACGGCCGTAAAATTCCCGTGCTTCTTCCTCTCTACCGGGCGGCATGGCCAACTGCACGTGATCAAGACGCGTAATTTTCATGGCGAATCCTTCGATAGCTCCACATTAAATAAATAATGGCCAGTGACCAGGTCAACAACGAAAGCGCTAATCCCACCCACCAACCTGGCGGAACGTAGTGGAACTGCACTTCATGTTGCCCCGCTGGCACAAAGACGGCGCGAAACGCGTAGTTGGCTGTTTCAATGACAGTGGGTTGGCCGTCAATTTTGGCCGTCCAGCCGGGCGCGCTCATGTCTGTTAAAAGCAAGTAAGCAGGCTGGGTGCTGCGCACCTGCACGGCCGTTTCATTCAAATCATAGCGCAAAAGCAGCAGTTCCGCCGGGGCAGGCTCACCAGTGAGCGGCTCGCCGCCTTCCAAAATGATGGTTTGGCTGGGGTCGAAGTTGGGATCGTGTACGGCCGTAAACACATCATCTTTATCTGGCACAACTTGAGCCTGGTACAGCAACGAAATGCGGGGCAACGCCAGCGTATTCAGGTAAACCGTCACCTTTGGATCATCCTCAAAAACCGGAATCAAAAAGGTTGTGTCGCCCGGTGGCGGACCCTTGCTGGCCACGACGTACTTTACGCCCAGCAGGTTGTACAGCGGCGAACCCCGAAAGCCCAGCGAACCATTGTAGACACTGTAGTTGGCCAGCTGCAGAGGATTAAACACGCCGCTGATGTCGTATAACCGCTCAATTTGGCCCAGACTGGGCTGCCACTGCTCACTGTCAATCTCCACCCGAAAAAAGCTGCTATCTGCTTGAACAAAAGCCAGTGCAGGCGACTCGGCGGCAAAGCCAGGCGTCGGATCATTGGGCTCGATTTCTACATTGCGGCCCAAACCAATGAGATCAACGCTCAGAAGCAAAACGGCCGCTAGCGCCATCCATTTCCTGGGTAACCATTGCTGAGTCGACGCCGCCAAAAGCAGCCAGCTGACTCCACCTAACAGGGCAAAGGTACGGACGGCCGTTTCCATTTGTCCCACCTTGTCCGGTCGTAGCACCCCTAACTGT
>CBDUOF010000328.1:0-6670 GCA_965368765.1 uncultured Anaerolineae bacterium
TATTAAAATTCATATAACATTTCTCATCTCTTAAACGGTTACCGATAGAATTGGTCTACGATTCCTGATGGTTCTCGGCTACTTTTTTTGTTCTTTGCTATACTTTCAGTAAGAAAACATGAACGGCACAGTGAGCAGATGGGTCATAGAGCATGTATGGCCCATTGTACCTCTGAAAAGATCGATATGAAGCGATTCTTATCTAAACACATTTACCTTTTTTGCTTGCTCCTGACGGCATTTGCCATTGGTCAGGTTCAGTTGATTCGTGCCCAAAGCAGCCAGGTTTCGGTGCTAGAATTTGATGGTCCCGTGACGCCCGTTATGCTGACATATTTTGAGCGGGGCCTGGCCGAAGCGGCCGAAGCTGACGCTGACGCCATTCTCATCATTTTAGATACACCGGGTGGGGCAGTAGACACCACAATTGAAATTGTTCAGCTTTTTCGCGCTTCAGGGGTTCCCGTCATTGTTTACATTGGCCCACGTGGGGCACAAGCGGCTTCAGCAGGCAGCATCATCACAGCCGCAGCCCACGCCGCGGGGATGGCTCCGGAGACGGTCATTGGGGCGGCTTCCCCCATCAACTCAGACGGCTCAGACATTAACGAAACCGCGTACCGCAAAGCGGTAGAAGATTTGAAAGCAACGATGCGCGGTCTAACAGAGCGGCGCGGCGCAGAAGCCGTGGCCCTGGGCGAAGCGATGATTGAAGAAGCCCGTGCCGTCAGTTCTGAGGAAGCATTGGCGGCTCAGTTTATTGATGCTGTGGCGGAAAGCCCCGAGGATTTGTTAGCTACGCTGGACGGCCGTTCTGTTGAAATCAACGGGGAAGCGGTTCCGCTGAATACGGCCGTCGCTTCTCAAACACCAATTCCCCTTACCTTCATCGAGAATCTCTTGCTAGCACTCACCAACCCTGTCGTCGTTTCCATTTTGATGGCAATTGGGGTTCAGGCAATCATCATCGAAATTTCTAATCCAGGTGGCTGGGCAGCGGGCTTCATTGGCGTACTCTTTCTAGGAATTGGCCTGTTTGGGCTGGGTCAACTGCCCGTCAACTGGCTGGGCATGGGGCTCATACTTGTTGCCTTTGTGCTGCTGGGGCTAGAAGCTACCACCACGACCAATGGCGCGTTGGCCGTTACCGGAACCATTACCCTGATTGCCGGCTTGCTGGTGTTGTTTAACTCCGGCACCCCTGAATTTGTCCGTTTGTCCATTCCGGCGGCAATTGTCATCGCTGTATTAACCTCAGCATTTTTCATCTTTATCCTTACGTTTGCCTTGCGAGCCCAGCGGGTCCAGCCGATTACCGGAACGCAGGGAATGGTGGGGCAGGTTGGCACAGCACGAGCGCCTTTTAACGCAGAGGGTGACCAATTTCGCGGCACAATCATGCTAAAAGGTGAAATTTGGCAGGCGTTGGCTGAGCAACCCATCCAGTTTGGTGACTCTGTCAGCGTGGATCAGGTTATGGGGATAACCTTGAAAGTGAAGCCTTTAGCAACGGCCGTCTCTGAGGAATCCACAGCATGACAGAGTTCATCTTACGCCAGCACGACGTTGAGAAAAAAGTCCGCGCCAGCTGCCAGGGCCGCAAGATTGCGGTAGAAATTGATGGAGCGACGGCCGTCTTCCAGCTCATCGCCCAATCAGAAACCGTCATTTTTCTCGAGCGCACGCTGGCCGACGGCACGCGCCAACAGTGGCGCCTGCTGGGTCATAAATCGGGCGAAAAGCGGACAGTTTGGGTAAACGGCCGTACCCATCATTATGAGCGCCTGCTGCCCCGTGGCGGCAGGTCAGCCGATGGCAACGCCACTTTGGCCGCTGCCATTCCCGCCGTCGTGGCCGATATATTGGTAAACGTTGGCGACACTGTGGCCGCTGGTGATAAGCTTATCTTACTCGAATCCATGAAAATGATTATTCCTATTCAGGCCCCCCATAATGGCATCGTGACCGCTCTCAACTGCGTCAAGGGCGACTCTGTTCAGGCAGGCGTCCAGCTCATCACATTGGACGAAAATAAGGAACCTAATCCATGAATCAGAACCGACTCGATAAACTCACGCATCAAATATTGGCGCACGGTGTCGATGGCATCGCACTGGTACCGGGTCCCAATATGGCTTACCTCAGCGGCATCCACTCCCACGTGAGCGAACGGCCGATCGTGCTCTTCTTTCCCGCGGATGATGAACCTGCCATCGTCATTCCGGGCCTGGAGGCCATGAAAGCGCGCGCTGCCGGTATCGCAGAAGATCGCATTTTTGCCTGGAACGATGATGAAGGCTATACCAGCGCTTTCCAGCAAGCCTGCGCCACGCTGGAGCTTTCTGATTATTTGCTTGGGGTGGAGGCGCTGCATATGCGTGTGCTGGAGCTTGAACTGCTTAAGCGGTATGCCCCTGGGCTGACCACCACCCACGCCGAACCGATTTTAATGGCGCTGCGCGCGGTAAAAGACGCTGAGGAAATCACGTCCCTGGAGCGCGCCATCGCCATTGCAGAACGGGCCATGGATCGGCTCATTCCCCAAATCGAGATGGGCATGACAGAAAAACAAGTGGCGGCAATGCTGACTCAACTTCAACTGGAAGAAGGAGCCGACGGCATTGCTTTTGGTCCCATTGTCTCTGGGGGGCCAAATGGGGCTTCGCCACACGCCACGCCTACGGAACGGCCGTTGCAAGACGGCGATCTGCTTGTCATCGATTGGGGTTGTCTGGTGGATGGCTACCCGTCCGACATCACCCGCACCTTTGCCGTAGGCACCCTCGATGCCGAACTGCGGCACGTCTATGAAACCGTAAAGCTGGCGAATCAGCAGGGCGTGATGGTGTCTAAGCCAGGGGCCACCGGGCAAGATGTAGACCGGGCCGCCCGTGAAGTGATCGAAGACGCAGGCTACGGGGACTACTTTATTCATCGCACCGGGCATGGTTTGGGCGTTGAGGGACATGAACCTCCCTTCATGATGGAAGCCAACACAGAACCACTCACTATAGGCAATGTGTTCACCGTAGAGCCAGGCATCTACCTGCCAGGCCGTGGCGGCGTGCGTATTGAGGATAATGTGGTCATCACCGCAGATGGTCACCGCAGCCTGACCACGATGACCCGCGAGCTGATAACGGTTGGTTAAATTTACCAGTGCTAACCTGGCAGATTTTGGCAAACGCTGCCCGGCTCTTAAGATGTTGAGTAGTTTTCTGCTGTTGGCAACGGCCGTCATTGCCTGCACCGCTGCACCCACGCCAACCCCAGCGCCGCCACCCTCAGCAACGGCACAAACAGTCGGCCAGGTTACGACTGCCCCTACCGATGGCTACCCGCAGCCCACGGGCTATCCGAAAGCCACCCATCCGGCCGTTGTCGATGCCTACCCTGTCTCCTCACCTACCGCTGAACTGATTTTTACCCCAGCCCCTGTCCCAACATTAGGCAGCGCCCACAGCGATCTTTTCTTGCCCCTGGCAATGCGGCCCCCAGAGGCAACGCCCACGCCTGTAGCAACGGCCGTTCCTAGCGCCACGCCATTCGCCGCAATCGATTATTCGGCCGTTCGCACTGAACTCGCCGCACAGGGCCTGGCCATATCTCCCGTAAAAATTGGCTTCCACACCGGCATCGACGGCAACATTGAAGGCTTGGAAGATTGGATGCGGGCATTGGATGCGGCTGGGATTCCCTTCTTCCTGAAAAGCGTGGACAATGCCGAACCCATCTATATTGCCCAGGAAATGATGAAACGGAGCGGCGTGCCCCACGTGTTGGTCTACCGCAAGGCGGCCGGTGGCAGCTATGATTGGAATGTACCCAACTACAGCCTGCCCCCGGAACAGGCCGCCGAAATTCACTGGCAAATGCATCGTGACGCCTTCCCACCAGAGTTGGATCGCAGCCTGGTCTGGCTGGAGACAATGAACGAAGTCGACAAAACGGTAGCCGAGTGGCTGGGGCAGTTTGCCCTAAAAACGGCCGAATTCGCCCTCGATGAAGGATTCCGCTGGGCAGCCTTTGGCTGGGCCTCTGGCGAACCAGAACCAACAGATTGGCAAACGCCCAGTATGTTGGCCTTCTTGCGGCTGGCGGGTGACAATCCTGACCAGTTAGCCATAGCCCTGCATGAGTACAGCTACCTGTTAGACGACATTGGCCATGAGTATCCCTATAAGCTGGGCCGCTTCCAGAGCCTGCTGCAAATTGTGGACCAGCAAGGCATTCCCCGCCCTACAATTCTTATCACCGAGTGGGGGTGGACCTATGTCGAAGTGCCATCACCTGAGCGGGCCATGCATGATATTGCCTGGGCGTCTCAGCTCTATGCAGCCTACCCAGAGGTAAAGGGAGCGGCCATTTGGTTCCTAGGCGGTCAGTTTGAAAATATAGCCAACTTAGCCCAACGTCTTATTAAGCCGATGACGCAGTACAGTTTACAAAATTACTTCACCGCACCACTGCCGCCTGCCCGGGCACCGGTTCGGCCTGAGGCATTCCAGCCATGACACAGATTGCCTGGGAACGTGCCATCCTGCATCTGGATATGGACGCATTTTATGTCAATGTCCATATTTTGGATCATCCCGAAGATGCCGGACTTCCGCTGGCCATTGGCGGCCAACCGAATCAGCGGGGTGTGGTTGCCTCGGCCAGCTATGAAGCCAGGCAACTGGGCGTGCGCTCAGCGATGCCAATGAGTACGGCCGTCCGCCTTTGTGCCACCCTTAAAATTGCATCCGCCAACTGGGCGCGCATCCGCAGTTGCTCCCAACAAGTGATGGCCATTTTGGACAGCTACGGCTCCGTCGAGCAAATGAGTGTCGACGAAGCCTACATTGATTTATCGGACTGGGACAAGCCTGAAACAAAAGCTGAGGAAATCAAGGGCTTGGTTAAAGCCAAAACCAATCTGCCTTGCTCAGTGGGTTTGGCCAGCAGCAAACTTGTGGCAAAAGTAGCCTCCGACCACGACAAGCCAGAAGGGCTGACCGTCGTGCCACCCGGCACAGAAGCTGCCTTCTTAGCCCCGCTCTCTACCCGCGTTATTTGGGGAGTAGGGCCGCGCACGGCCGAAAAATTGGCCAAACAGGGCATTCAAACCTGCGAGCAATTGGCCCTGGCCGACCTCGGGCTGCTGCAAGGCGCTTTTGGCAGCCAGGCAGTCTCCTTGCAGCAAAGAGCCAGGGGTATTGACGGCCGTTCCGTCAATCCAGATCGCGGTGTGGCCAAGAGCATCAGCCAAGAGTGGACGTTTAACGAGGATGTGAATGATCCAGACAAGCTACGACAACAGCTGCAAAAGATGGCGGCCCGTGTGGCTCAATCATTGCAAAAGCGACAGCTTGTCGCTCATACTATTACGGTCAAGTTCCGCTGGGCCGATTTCACGACCTTCACTCGCCAGCGGTCACTGGAGATTGGCATCGATGATGCCGAGACCATCACTGCCGTTGCTGAAGCAATTTGGACAGAACATTGGCCCCCAGGGCAAAAAATGCGCTTGCTCGGCGTGGGCGTCAGCAAAATTGCTGCCCCTACCGTCCGCCAGCTCGGCTTCACCTTCCCGGACTAGTCGGCGCTGGCAATCTGAACATCGGTCCGACTAACGAGCCGACCCATTTCCCGGGCAAAACCCAGGACATCAACTCGGGCAAGGATAAAGACGGCCGATGCCAGCCCCACCCCTTCCAGAAGAAAGATAAGCCCATAGCTTAACCCGCTGCTCAAGCCAAGCGTCAGCAAGAAAATATCGCGCAAGGCCCCACCAGCAAAGGTTCCCAAACCTTTAAAAAGCAGCACCGAAATTGTCCATAAGCCCAGATACGTGCCGGCTTCCTTATCAGACGCCATCACCGCCATTAAGCTAAAGCCACCAAATGAGTAAAGGCCAAAGCCAAAGCCAAACAGCAGCAAGGCAATCTCAACCAAGTGAACCAGGTTAAAAACGGCCGTTGCCGCCAAAAGTCCCATCCCCACCGCCATTACCAACAGGCCACTGGAAGCAACACGCTGCTGACGCTCTGGCGGACGTTTGCGCCATAAGTACGCTCCTCCAACCAGTGAAACTACGGTCGCGGCCTGCCAGTAGCTATTAAATCGCGTCGTGCGTTCCAGCGGTAGATGAAAGACCTCCGCACCAAATGGCTCCAGGATGGCATCTTGCGCCCAGGCAGCAAATGTGGACAGTGCCAAAAAGTAGAAAAAGCGGCGCGTCCGTTGATCCTGCCAGATGTGCCGAATTGTTTCACCTAGATTCGCATGGGGCGTCGCAGCAACTTGCGGCAATTCCTCTGCCAATGTCACCCCTTTTTGCTGGCGAATCCAGCGCTCCACGCCCCAAATAGAGTAGAGCCAGAAAAAGCCACCAACAATCATGGTAACGATGATCATTTCCCAGAAAACCACTGGATCATATTCACGCATCCACAGGCTAAAGGTGATACCTGAGATGGCAAAAAAGATGATGAGTACCGTTTCGGCCGTGCTGATGGCCAAACCCTGGCGTGCTTTGGGCGCGGAGTCACGCACCAGGGCCAGAAAAGGGCTGCCAGAAATGAGCGTTCCCGCCCCGTACAGCAACGACGAGGCCAACGCCAACATCCAGCCCAGTAGATCGCCACCATCGGCAAACCGGGTGAGGCTCCAACCGAGCAGCGGCAGA
>CBDUOF010000329.1:0-6668 GCA_965368765.1 uncultured Anaerolineae bacterium
CCCCCCCCCCCCCCCCACTACTCATTCAGCTAATAAAGCTTATTGTTGAAGATCGAACTCGTAGATGTTGTACAGTTCAGAATTTTGTGTTGGATCAACGCCAAAGTTCAAAACGTTGGGACGAGCTGCAGCCACCTTCAAGCGGAGGAACAACGGAATAACTGGAACCTGATCGGAGAAGATAATCTGAGCAGCTTTGTGACCTTCTTCGTAGTCAGCTGTACCAGGCAAGCTACCTTGCGCCCGAGCACATTCTGCATCAAATTCTGCATTACTCCAACCTGTCTCGTTAGCATTACCCCAACCGCCAAAACCTTCTTCTTCTGGACCGGTGATGCTAACCGTGTTGTACAGGTTACAGGAAGGCTCAACGCCAGTTAACCAGGCAAATTCGCCTAAGTCGAAGCGACGACCAAACAGCACGCCATCAGGACCGTCAGCGAACCATTCACCTGCGGGCAGGTAGTACAGTTCAATGTCGATACCACATTCGATCATGTTTTCTTTGAAGATTTGGGTCAACTGTTGACGCATTTCGTTACCAGTGGTTGTACCAAGGGTAACAGCAAATGGCGTGCCGGTTGCCGGGTCTTCGCGGAAGCCATCACCATCGCCATCAACATAACCAGCTTCGTCAAGCAATGCATTGGCTGCGGCTACATCGTAGGGCCACTCGGTGAGTTCGCCAGCTGGATACAGCGGATGAACGCTGGGGATATAGCTGTGAATAACTTCGGAACGGCCGAACAAGATATTGTCAACCATGCTCTGACGGTCGGTACACATCGTCATTGCCTGACGAACGCGTACATCTTCAAACCAGTCAGGACGGCCTACGCCATCACCATAATCGCCGTAGCTGTCGATACCAAAATCGATGTGCTCATAGACGGTACCGGTCTGGAAGTAAGGGGTCAGCAGGCCACTGTTTTCAGCTTCGATGAGGAACGGCGCCTGGCCAACATCCATACCATCCTGCGTGCCAATGTCACAAGCACCGGAGAGCAACTGAGCGATCAGCTGGTTGGTGTCTGGGATGAACTTGTAGGTAACGCTGTCGAGGTACGGTAGGCCTTCATCAGCGCGATAGTAGAACTCGTTGCGGGACAGACGGATGCTGTCACCAGCAATCCATTCATCAATTTTAAAGGCACCATCACCAACAGGCAGACGGCTGGATTCTTCAGCGGTCAACAGCTCTGCGGCAGAGAAGCCACCCAAAATATGACGCGGCAGCGGGGCCCAGAAGTTAACGAAGTAAGTGGAATCGAGGAACCCAGGCACGGATGTCCAGGTTGCGGTCAAATCACCCGTTGCTTCGTAGCTTGCGGTACGCTCAACAGTGTATTTGCTGGTGGTTGAATCAGGATCACTTACAACTTCAAAGCTGTAAACCGAGTCATCTGTGGTTACAGGTGTGCCATCGCTCCAAACACGCGGCTTCATTGTGAAGTCAACAACCATTTGCTCCATCATGACAGAGCTACCGTCAAAGGTAACGTCTTCGCCATCAGCATTGGTTACGGTAACTTCGTCACCCCAAGCAACAACTTCATCATTCACGTCGCGTACGGTATCGCCAGGCTGTACCTCAACAACGTTGATTACGGCATCACCATCGGCCAAGCTTGGCACTTTTTCCAAACCTTCTGCTTGGTAACCATAAGACAGGGTGGTGAGATCATTTGTGTAGATAGCATGGTTGATTGCCGATGCAACCAAGGTGCTACCACCCCAGAAGTAAAGCGTTTCTGGTTCCTGAGCCATACAAACGATCAGGTCTTTAGGACCAGCCGGTTCTTCTTCGGGCTCAACCACAACTTCTTCAACAACCGTTTCGGTAACGACGCGGGTCACTTCTACCTCAACGCCTTCTTCTACGACGGTTTCGGTCACAACACGGGTAACTTCTACAGTTACAGTTTCAGTTGTGGGGGTACAAGCTGCCAAAACAACTGCACCAATTGCGATAAGTAGGGCGGTTAGCGCCCATTTTTTTGTTTTCAACATGGAAAAATCTTCCTCCTCTCATGTCTAAGTTAAGGGGTTTTAAAGAGTTCCTGACCAGATTACTGCTAAAGAACGAATCATTTACGTTGCTGGTCAGTTTTTACGAGCATGAATTTCCTGATGCTCGTAAGTGAAGCTACATTCAATGCAAACGCACCACCTCCTCTATATTATGTTAAGTCTTGATTTGCCTTATCTTTGTTTTACTTGTACCCAAGGGAAATATTGGAAACAGTTGATCCAGACAATTTCTCTACCAAAAAATCAGCGTGCGGCTCCCAATATTTCTTGATAAACGCAATGAAGCACAGATAACATTGCAAGTGCAAAATTAGCTGTGCTGGTTTAGGTGTGATTTTTGGATAGCTGTGTTGATAAACAATAAAATCTCTTCTTCTCAAGGATTTGGTCTATTACAAATATGCAAACTTTGCATATACAGAATTTGCAATTTACCAACCAGTGATTTGCCAATCAATCTTGTCGAACCTTAGACTTAGAGCAAAACACTTCAACAGAAACAATTTATCGCGTTTTCAATTTGTCAAAAGAAATTTGCTTCTGTACTAGCCAATGCGGAATATTATAAAGGGAACAATTGTCGATGTCAAACAAGGGACAAAAAGGGGGCAATTAAGCAACTAGTGCGTTACAGCTGTCTTTGTTGAAGCTGTTTCAGGTAGGGAACGTAGGCAGACGTGTCTTGGCCTGCCTGGGCTTCGGCAAAATAATCTTGGACAATTTGGGCTTGCTGTTCCCGATTGAACTGGTCAAACATTTTGCCCTGCCGCCAACAACGCTGCAACCCACCTTTGCCACCATAGCGGTAACAGTCGCGCTTTGTCGTGATGAGGTGATAAATAGCTTCTCCCAGGTAGCGACTCCCGACATGATGATATTGAAAGATGTGGGTGAGTTCATGAATAAGCAATGGGAGGTTTAAATGACTGGACACGGCCGTTTCTTTCCCGCTTTCTCCCTGTGGTAAATGAACCGTATACCAGGTGGCAAAAGCAAGCCCCCCATTATGGCGAAAAACTGTTTGCAGGATACCGCCTTCGGCAATGCGTACGTCGCTGTAGCGTAAATTCTGGGCGCCAAAGATGGCCTGTACGGCCGTTTGCTCCGCAGGGGTCAATGGCGTGGTGTGCATACCCAGGTGCATGACAAACTGGCAAATCTCCGGGCCACCGATCAGATCAAATAGCTGTGCTAGCAGGAGATGCATCCAGATGCCAACATGCCGGGCAGCATGCCAAACTTGCTGTTGAACGGTTTTTGATTTAATCGTTTGGGAAATGAGGGCGGGTGTTGTAAAGAGTGCTTTGCCCCCAATGAAGATTGTTTTGGCCAAACGGCCGCTTCTCGCTGGCAAATCTCGCACCAGATTGAGTGGCCAGAGCCAGGCATCACGCAGACGTTCTTTGAGCCAATACAAGACGCTTTTCATTTCAGGTCAGACGGGAAACTAGATCTGGTTGGGGTTGATGTTGGCCGCTTGCAACACTGCCATCACTGGTGGCGCGTTCACAAAAGAGTGGCGCAAACGCTCATCCTGCAGCGGCTCGGCCGTTTGGCGAATAAATTCAGCAGCAATATTAAGATGAATTGCCGCAATCTGTTCATTTTCAGTGACGTGGCTCATGGCTGCATGTAGCTTCCAGAGAATACCGCGATCAACGGCCGTTTGCGCGGCCAACATGGCCAAATTCAACTCCTCCAATGCTTCTGGCTTGCGGCCCTGATGGTACAAAAGCTCCCCGTGCACAAATGCCGCCAAAGCCCGGTAGCGATCCGCATTGAGCAACTCCGCTACGTGCGTCAGGGACAATACCACTTTGACCGCCAGCGCATCGTCCCCATGATGTAGATAAGCGCGAGCCAGTTGGTACAGCGTCAACGCTTCATGCTCCCGATTGCCAAACTGGCGTGTGCCCTGCAAAGCGGCCTGTAAATAGACCAAACCCTGATCATACTGACCCGATTCCACCAAATCGACACCTAAATTTCGCTTGATTTCCGGAATCAACAGCTCCGCACCAGAGTTGGTGGCCAACTGCAAAGCGCGTTGATGATGTTCATACGCTTTGTCAATATCGTACAAAGCCTGGTGACATTCACCAATATCGTTGACTGCCTGCGCCACCCGCCACCGATCGTTGACCGATTCTAAAATAAGGTACGCTTCATGATGGGCAGCAATCGCTTGCTGATATTCGCCACGCGCCTGGCGCGTGCGCCCCAAGCTGGTAAGCACGCGGCCCTGCTCTCGCGTCTCGCCGCCTTGCCGAAAAATGGCTAAAGCCTGGGTAAGCTGACTAAGCGCTCGTTCTGTATTCCCCTGGCGGCGATCCAGAATCCCCAGGCCGCGCCGCGCCCGCCCAATCACCAACAGATTATCGATGGCACTGCTTTCTTGCAGGGCCAAATTATAAAGTTCAGCCGCTTCATCATAATCGCCACGAAAATCGGCCAATTCCCCCAGGCGCACTCGTGCACGCGCCCTTTGATCGATGGTATCGCTGGTTTCGAGAGATTCTTTGTAATCTTTTTCCGCCGCTCTAAATTCACCAATCAGCCAAAAACAAAGCCCGCGATATTCAAAAACGCGGGCGCGGAAACTGGCAGGGGCGCGATCAAACGAAAGCGATTCTGTGTAATATTGAATCGCTTTGTTGAACTGTTGTTCACTAGAAGCCAGCCGACCTTCACGAAATGCCGTAACGGCAGCAGCCGACACGCCTGCCAGACTAAATTGGCCTGAAGAAATGGTATCTGACATGGCAGTATGATACACGGGAGGGAGGATTTAACAATGAATGTTGCGTGAATCGTCTATGGCTTAGGGGCTACGCAAAAGGCGAAAAGTACAAACGTACTGCCTTTCCATCTTTCACTTTTCACTTATCCCTCTAATTTTGATCAATTTCCCCTAAAAGGGCTGCAATAATCTTTCGATCGGTGACGGCGAAGGCGTAGCGATCTAGATCGTCGTAGGTGACCCAGGCGTGGTCGGCAACGCCAAGATGCTGCGGACTGCCGGAGAGGTGGCGGGCGTGAAAGGCGTGCAGGGTGATGCGAAAGTGGGTATAGGCGTGCTTGATTGTGGTGACAAAGTCGCCAACCTCAATCTGCAGCGACAGCTCTTCCTCAATTTCGCGCACCAGAGCCTGAGGCAATGTTTCGTCGTCTTCCTGCTTTCCGCCGGGGAACTCCCACAATCCACCCAGCAGGCCGTCCAACGGCCGTTGACCAATCAGAAATTCACTTTGAGGATCACCAACCACCGCGTCTTTGGCCCAAATAATGCCGGCAACCACGTCGTAATGGGGGGTGCGCTTACGCGGTGGGCGGACGGGACGCTCAAGTTGGGTGCCGCGCTGCCGCGCCAGGCAGTGCGCGGCAAGCGGGCACAGTAAGCACATCGGCCTGGCAGGCAGGCAAACTTGCTGCCCCAATTCCATGAGCGCCTGGTTGAAATCGCCGGGACGGCCGTTTGGCACAAGCTGCGCCGCCAGCTGCCAGAGGTCGTGTTTGGTGGCGGTTTGGGTCACATCATCAGGCAGATCGGTGAGGCGGCTGAGAACACGGATGACGTTGCCGTCCAGCACGGGGGTTGGCTCATTGAAGGCGATTGAGGCGATGGCTCCGGCGGTGTAACGGCCGATTCCTTTCAGTTTCATCAGGTCAGCGGCGGTGGTGGGTAGACGGCCGTTCCAATCCGCCACCACCATTTTGGCCGCCGCGTGCAAATTGCGGGCACGGCTGTAGTAGCCCAACCCTTCCCATAGCTTCAGCACCTCATCCAGCGACGCCTCAGCCAGTGCCCCCACCGTTGGGAAACGGATCATCCATCGCTCAAAATAAGGAATAACAGTGGCAATTTGCGTCTGCTGGAGCATAATTTCTGACACCCAGATGGCGTACGGATCTTTGCTGCGCCGCCAGGGCAAATCAGCATGGTCAGCGTCCCACCAGCGGAGCAACGCATTCTGAATTTTTGGGATATTTTCCATAAGTTCATTAAGCTAACAATTAACCGTTTCGCAGACACAACCTTTTGTCTGGGCAACCTTTTTATTTCTAGCACGTTTAGGTGAATGCTATGCTTTTTGGTACTGCACAATGGGATGGTGCGTCTTTTGGATTTCGTCCAGGTTGGCGGCGATGAGTTCACCGCGCTGGTAGAGGTATTCCACATGCGCCCCGGCTTCTTCCAGGGCCAGCAGCACGTGGTAGCTTTCAACCTTGCCAAAAAGGTCGCGGCTGATGTCGGCCAGCGATTTTGGTTCGCGGCAGATGTCTAACACCTTGTTGAGGCGGTCATCGTGGGCGGTTTTGATGGCCTGGATACGGCCGTACACATCCGTCATCGGTTCTTCATGCCCACCCAACGCCAGCCGTACGTTTGGCACCTTCTCAATCTTGGTAAGCGAATCAAGGTAATGACCCAACCCCATGTTGTTGGTGATACTTTCCGGCGCCTGGTGGGGCGTAATGCGGCTGAGGACGTGATCGGCCGTCAGCAGCACATCGTCTACCAGCAGGCAAACCTGTCCCGGACAATGCCCCGGCACGTGAAAAACTTCAATGTCGCCCACCGTCGGTGTGCCTTCTTCCAGCAAAAACTGCACCGGCGTCGATTTGTAATATTGTTT
>CBDUOF010000330.1:0-6663 GCA_965368765.1 uncultured Anaerolineae bacterium
CGCCTCTCATCAAACCGGCTGGACAGGACTGGTAGCCAGCCTGATTTCGCAGAAAGCGTAACCGTTCCGTCACTGAATGGTTTCCGCACCATCACCCGTTCCGGCTTACACTGCAACCATCAAAAAACTTTTACACGTTTTCACTATTTTTAGTTGAATACAGAAAAGGAGACAAAAATGAATATCTTAGGCGCAATTATTGCTGGTATCGTAGGAACAATCGTTATGACGATGGTCATGGTCATGGCTCCCAAAATGGGGATGCCTAAAATGGACATCGTAGGCATGTTAGGTTCCATGTTCAGTGCAGAAGGCAACCGCATGATGGGCCTGGCCATGCACGTCATGATGGGCATCGTTTTCGCCATCATTTACGGAGTGCTATGGAATGCCGGAATCGGTTCAGTAAGCTTGTTATGGGGACTCATATTCGGGGCTGGCCATTGGCTCATTTCGGGCGCCATGATGGGCGGTATGTCCATGATGCACGCTGGGGTCAAGGCTGGTACGGTCAACGCCCCCGGTGTTTATATGACGAATAACGGCGGCATGATGGCCTTCATGGGTGGCCTGGTCGGGCACTTGATTTTCGGATTGGTTGTCGCCCTGGTTTATGGGTTGTTTGTGTAAAACCCCCTCTTCCTTGACCAGTCTGGCCTTAGGCCTGCCAGGGTCGGGCTGGTCTTCTCGTCTTTTCAAGTCTTTTCCAAATCACTTTTACAAAGGAGTTAATCATGTTAACGAAACAAATTGTGAAGTCACGCCAGGTGGTCAAAGTCACTTTTGAAGCGCCAGAAGCTCAATTACCAGAAGGGTTGGACGTATCGTCTATCCATGTCGTGGGGGAGTTTAATGATTGGGATGAAACGGCCGTTCCCCTCAAATACCACAAAAAAGATCAAGCCTATCGTGCCACTGTCGAATTAGAACCAGGCCAAACCTATCAGTTCCGCTATCTGATCAACGGCGACACCTGGTGCAACGATTGGTCAGCCGACGAATACACACCCAACAACCTGGGCGAAGATAACTGCGTGGTTATTACGCCGGCCATTGACGGTCATTCAGCAGCCGCAGAAACGGAGTAAACAGGCACATGATCAAGATAGCCATTGTTATCCTTTCTGAAATGGAAACCCATCAGGATTTAGGCCGCGTGGTCAACGCCTTGCAAACCGCCCGCGAATTCAAAGAAGCCGGTGACGAAGTGCAAATTATTTTCGATGGCGGCGGAACGGTAACGGCCGTAACCTTGGCCCACCCCGAAGATAAACGCCACCAGCTGTATGCTCACGTCGAGGAAAAAGTTGCCGGTCTCTGCCGCTACTGCGCCAAAGCGTTCCACGTTTACGACAAAGCAGAGGAACTAAATCTGCCCTTTCTCTCTGAATACCACCAGCACCCCAGCTTGCGGGCGCGGGTTGCCGATGGGTATCAAATTATTACCTTTTAGAGGGGCATTCAGATTGACTCAATCTTGGAGATTGAACCAATCTCGCTAGGAAACGATTCATGCACACACCAACAGTTGCACAAAAGAGTATCAATACCATCCGCACCCTGGCGATGGATGCGGGAGGGCGCGTAATTCGATTTGATTTGGAAACGGCCGTTGCCAATAGGTTGCGTCAGCTGACGGAGAAACGGCCGTGATATTAGATTATTGGTTTATGTTCCCCATCTCCATCCTCATCGCTACCGTTGCGATGGCTTCAGGTGTAGGCGGAGCCACCTTTTTCTCGCCGCTCTTTATTCTTGCGCTAGGCTTTCCACCCGATGTCGCCATCGGCATTGGCCTGATCACAGAGGTCTTTGGCTTCGCCAGCGGCCTCTATGCCTATGCCCGAAAACGGCTCATTGATTACCGTTTGGGGCTCAACCTGCTGGTGGCCACCGTACCGGCAGCGCTCATAGGCAGTTATGTGAGCGGCAGCGTCAACCCAGATATCTTAAAGGCTATACTAGGTGTCGGCCTTTTCGCCGTCGCAATCAGCTTTTTGCGCTCGCCAGATCATGATGATGTGATTCAGCTAGATAGCGCCATCAAGGCAGAATATGGTGGCGAAAAAGCCCAAACCCAGCTGGTGACCAGTGAGGGTGAAGAAATTCGATACACGGTCTGCAACCGCAACCAGGGACGTCTGATTTCCGGCATCGGCGGCTTGTTTGTCGGTCTCATTTCCACCGGCCTGGGTGAAATGAATGGGTATTTTCTGCTGCAGCGATGCCGCGTTCCTAGCAAGGTTTCGGTGGCCACGTCTGTTTTTGTGGTAGCCGTCACCGTCTTGTTCGCCTCAACTGCCCATTTTTTCCAGTTTATGCAGGCAGGCAGCGATGTCTTGCAATTGGTACTGAACGTTGTCATCTTCACAGTACCGGGTGTGATTATTGGCGGGCAGTTGGGAACAATTGTCGCCAGCCGCATCTCGCAACGCACCATGGAAACGGCCGTTGCCATCTTATTCATTCTGGTCGCCGCACTGACGTTGGGCGAGGTGATTTTATGATTAATGCCATGATTTTTGACCTGGATGGCACGCTGGTCCAAACAGAGAAATTGAAAGCCTTATCGTATGCCCGCGCTGCGGTTGATTTATGCACTCATACACTCAATGAAGATACGGTTGTCGAGGCGTTCAAGGATGTCGTTGGTCTGTCCCGCCGCGAGGTGGCGCTGGCTCTGGTGGAACGGTTTGATTTGCAAGAGAAAGCGGCCGGACGCATGGCCGAATTTGGCGTGACCACTCCTTGGCAGGCGTATGTGCAGGTGCGGCTGCAAATCTACAACGAGATGTTGTCCGATCCTCAGGTTCTGCTCAATAACCAATGGCCTCACAATATCGGCTTGCTTCATGAAGCCCGCCGTCAATGTCAGTTTGTGGGTTTAGCCACGATGTCTTACTGTCCCCAGGTGCAGCGCGTTTTGCAAATTTTAGACCTGGCCGACGCTTTTGATTTTGTCGCCAGCCGCGACGACGTGGCGCGCGGCAAGCCAGACCCTGAAATCTACCTGATGGTGGCCCATGAATTAGGCGTAGCCCCAACGGAGTGTCTGGTAATTGAAGATTCGCCTACTGGCGTAGAAGCAGCCTTGGCAGCCGGAATGCAGGTGGTGGCGGTGAGCACGCCGTTTACGCGACAGCGATTGCACGAGAGCGGCATTCTGGATGCACGCTGGATTGTGGACAATCCGGCAACCCTGATTGACGTGGTACAACAAAATTTAACAACCGTCTACGATAGGAGATAACAAAATGGAAATAGGCATGATTGGATTAGGCAAAATGGGCGCGAATATGACGAAGCGTCTGTTACAAGGGGGGCACCGGGTCGTGGTGTCGGATTTGAATGAAGAGGCGGTGCAAACGGCCGTTTCCGCAGGAGCGGTTGCAGCAGAATCCATGGCCGACCTGACCCACAAACTCAGCGCGCCGCGCGCCGTTTGGGTGATGGTGCCATCTGGCAAAATAACCGAAGGGGTGGTCGCCAATTTGGGCGATGTTTTGGACGAAGGCGACATTGTGATTGACGGCGGCAACAGTAATTACAAAGACACGATGCGGCGCGGCGAGATGCTGCGCGAAAAGGGCATTGCTTATGTGGATGTGGGCACTAGCGGCGGCGTTTGGGGACTGGCCGAAGGGTACAGCATGATGGTTGGCGGAACGGAAACGGCCGTTAACCACATCAGCCCCATTCTAAAAACATTAGCGCCCAGCGCCGACAAAGGCTGGGGATGGGTTGGCCCCAGTGGTTCCGGCCATTTTGTCAAAATGGTGCACAATGGCATCGAATATGGGCTGATGCAGGCGTATGCCGAAGGCTTTGACATCATGAAAGCAAAAGCTGAATTCAACCTTGATCTTCACAATATTGCTGAGATTTGGCGATTTGGCAGCGTCGTGCGCTCCTGGCTGCTGGATCTGACAGCCAACGCCCTGGCTGACGATCAGGAATTAAGTGACATCAAGGGGTGGGTGTCTGACAGTGGCGAAGGGCGTTGGACCGTGTTTGAAGCCATTGACCTGGACATTCCTGCGCCGGTGATTACCGCTTCATTAATGGCCCGTTTTGTTAGCCGTCAGGATGAAAGCTATGGCGCAAAATTGTTGGCAGCCATGCGTAATCAATTTGGCGGGCATGCCGTAAAAAAGGCAGAATAAACGATGGCACAATCATCCCCGACCACGATTGTCATCTTTGGCGCGTCCGGCGATTTGACTCGGCGCAAGCTGGTTCCGGCGCTGTTTAGTCTGTGCCGCAAGAACCGACTGCCGGCTAACACCAACATCGTTGGCTTTGCCTTTACCGATTGGGATACGGCCGAATTCCACCGCCAGATGCAAACCGGTATAGATGAGTTTGTCCAAGAGTCATTTAGTGCAACCGACTGGAGCGTGTTTGCTGACCGTCTACACTACGTTTCTGGCGGGTTTACGGAAGCGGCCGATTATACCGCATTGCAAATGGCCTTGAATAAAATTGAAGGGGGGAAGACCAATCGGCTTTATTATCTGGCGACACCGCCCCGCTTTTTTGCAGATATTGTGGCTCAGTTGGGTGCAGCCGGGATGGTTCAAGAAGCTGTGTCTACAGGCTCAACGGCCACTGAGCTTGCCGAAGTGTACCGGCGCGTCATCATTGAAAAACCATTTGGACACGATCTGGCTTCCGCGCAAGCCCTTAACCGCGCCGTTCATACCGATTTAGCCGAACATCAGATTTACCGCATCGATCATTACCTAGCAAAAGAAACGGTGCAAAACATCCTCTTCTTCCGCTTTGGCAACACCATGTTCGAGCCGCTGTGGAATCGCAACCACATTGACCATGTACAAATCACGGTCGCAGAAACGGTGGACGTGGGGCATCGCGCCGGGTATTACGATCAGGCAGGCGTGCTGCGTGATATGTTCCAAAACCACCTGATGCAGTTGCTAGCGCTGGTTAGCATGGAGCCACCCGCCTCTTTTGGCGCCGATGCGGTGCGTAACGAAAAAGTCAAAGCGCTGTCGTCCATTCGACCCATGTCGCCGGATGAGATAGCGGCGCATACGGTGCGGGCGCAGTACAACGGATATCGGGATGCCCCTGGGGTGGCCTCCGGTTCACTAGTCCCTACCTACGCTGCGTTGCAGCTGTACATTGACAACTGGCGCTGGCGGAACGTGCCTTTCTACCTGCGATCCGGTAAGGCGCTGGCGCAAAAAGCAACCGAAATCCTGATCCAGTTCAAACAGCCGCCGCATATGATGTTTGATCTGCCACAAGATGCGGGATTACGTTCAAACTATTTAGCGCTCTGCATTCAGCCGCATGAAGGCATCCACCAACGGTTTGAAGCCAAAGTGCCGGACACGGCGTCGGAGATGCGCTCGGTCAATATGAATTTTCATTATGATGAGGCATTTGGTGAATGTGCCATTCCCGAAGCGTATGAGCGGCTGTTGCTCAATGCGCTGGAAGGGGATGCGACCCTGTTCACGCGCAGCGACGGCATCGAAGCGGCCTGGCGCACGATTGATCCCATCTTACAGCTATGGGAAACGGCCGTGTCGCCAATGGTAACTTATGAACCGGGTAGTTGGGGGCCGGATGCGGCTGATGAATTGTTGGGGAGAGACGGCCGTAAATGGCTCTATAGCTGTGCAGAGCATGATTAATTGGATATTTTGCGACGCATGAAGCTTCCGCTGGCATTGGTTGAGGGAGTGGGGACGAGTTGCAAACGGATATTGGCACAACGGCCGTTTTCATCATAGACGGCGTCATGAGACACAAAGGATGCGAAAATGGAAAAAAACATCATTAGCCGTACTCATCTTACCTGCCCCTACTGCTGCTTTCGCGAGGAAATGGAAATCCCGGCTGATTTCTGTTTGATTTCCCACCGCTGCACAAACTGCAACATGCAGATCAAGCCCGCGCCGGGCGATTGCTGTGTGTTCTGTTCCTATGGGGATACCCTTTGCATTCCCAAACAACGGGAGCGCTTACCTGCAACGCAGGCGTGCTGAGTGTGAATCAACTATATCAAGGTCGGCTATGCGCCAATAATGTGGTTGATAATGTACTGTATTAAGTGGCTCATTTCATCGCGCCCTGAAAAAGTGCAAAGACAGTGGTTTAGTTGCGACAATATATTTGCCAGTACGAAGGACAAAGCCAACTTTCTCGCCACTAAATTCCATTTCACTATAATGGGGCCATGTCTGACGATTTACTTCAAACAAAATTGTATGTGCCTCGTTTACGGCCGTCTCGCGTTTTTCGTCCGCGCCTTATCGAAATACTCAACCAGGGGCTGGCCGGCAAGCTGACCCTCATTTCTGCTCCCGCCGGTTTCGGCAAAACAACGCTGATCAGCAGTTGGATCGATGCCCTGCAAACGGACAGCGCAGCCCCAGGCGCTCCACAAATTGCCTGGCTGTCGCTGGACGGAAATGATGGTGCGCCGGCTCGTTTTCTCGCTTACGTCATTGCCGCCTTACAGCGCGTTGACCCTAAAATTGGCGCGTCGGCGCAGTCGCTGATGCAGGCGTCGCCGCTGCCCGTGCCTAATGTATTGACAGCGCTGTTGAACGACGTGGCGGCGCAGCCCAAGTCGCTGATGCTGGTGCTGGATGATTACCACATGGTGGATGCGCAGCCGGTGGATGAAGC
>CBDUOF010000331.1:0-6650 GCA_965368765.1 uncultured Anaerolineae bacterium
GAAAAGCGGCCGTTAGCACGCCCAGGCCCACAAGGATTAGCTGCCAATTTTTCACTGCCTTGCGGCCCAGGCGATAAACGGCCGTGCCAATGATGCCGATCACGGCTGGCTTGATGCCCACCAGCAGCGGCTCTACCGCCGGCAGCGCACCAAACGCCACGTACAGCCAGGCCAAGACCCCGGTTAAAACGGCCGCAGGCAAGATAAAGAAGGCGCCCGCGACCATTAAGCCGCGCCAGCCAGCCCGCTCATACCCAATATGCATCGTCATTTCGGTAGAGTTCGGTCCTGGAATCAGACTGGTGGCCCCTACCAAATCCAAAAAGTGCTGGCGGCTCAGCCAGCTGCGACGGGTGACCACCTCATCTTCCATCATGCCGATGTGCGCCGCTGGCCCGCCAAAGGCCGTTAAACCCAGCCGCAAAAACAATCCTGCTAACTCACGAAGCCTCTCATTCATAGGGATCATTAGGCACAAAAAAAGTGGCAGAGCCGTGAAGCCCTGCCACTTTTGGATTGTCTTACTTCACATCCACCAGCTCAACGTCAAAGATGAGCGTGGCGTTGGGCGGAATGACGCCGCCAGCGCCGCGCGCGCCATAGCCCAGGTCCGGCGGAATCATCAAGGTCGCTTTGCCGCCAACCTTCATTAAGCTAATCCCCTCATCCCACCCGGGAATCACCTGGCCAGTGCCCAGCAAAAATTCAATCGGTTCGCCGCGCTTTACAGAATTGTCAAACTCTTTGCCATTTTCCAAACGGCCGATGTAGTGAACCGCCACACGCTCGCCGCGCTTGGGCGATTTGCCTGTACCGGCTTCTGTTTCTATGTACTGCAAGCCACTTTCCGTTTTCATTATTCGGTCTCCGCACTGGTAACGTCGATTACCTCTAGTTCAAAAATCAGATTCCCTTCGGTTGGGGCATTGGCAGCCTGGTCGCCAAAGGCCAATTCAGGCGTTAAGACAAATTGCGCCTTACTGCTGGAACTCATCATCATTAGCGCCTCATCCCAGCCGGGCCCCGCCTGGCCATCGCCGGCCACAAGCTGAACCGGTTGGCCAAAGTCATAAGATGTTTCCAACTGGGTGCCATCCTCCAGCCACATGGTGTAATGCAGGGTCACCAGATCGCCAGCTTGGATTAACTCGCCGCTGCCGTCGGTAATGCTAAAGAATTTCAGGCCCGAATCGGTCACGGTGTACTCTGACTCTTCGATACTGGTTGGCGGCGGCGCCGGGGTCGGTGTGGGCGGCGGTGGTTCAATACTCACCAGCGTCATCTCAAAAATGAGCGTGGCGTTGGGCGGCACCGTGCCGTTGGGAGAGCCCGTTTCACCCAGCCCCAGTTCTGGCGGCAAGATAAATTGCACTTCGTCCCCAACCTGCATAAGGAGCACCATTTCATCCCAGCCGGGAACAATTTGCTCTTCGCCCACAATAAAGGGAATGGGCACGCCATCCTGGGAGTCGGCAAATTTCTGGCCATCTTCCAACCAACCTGCAAAGGTGACGTTGGCAACCTCACCCAGCTGCGGCGTTTCGCCATCACCTTCTGTTAAGAAGACGTACTGCATCCCGCTTTCAGTTGTGGTGAAGTCTCCGGGGTCAACCGATGTGGGCGGTTCGGCCGTTGGCGGCAGCGACGGCGGGGGTGGGGTCTCCGTTGAAATAAGTTCAACGTCGAAGAAGAGCGTGGCATCTGGCGGGATGGGGCCAAAGCCGCTCGCCCCGTAACCCAGGGCAGAAGGAATGATCAATTCCGCTTTACCACCGACGTTCATCAGGGCAATGCCTTCATCCCAACCAGCAATGACGCTGCCTTGTCCCAGGACAAAGGTAAAGGGATCGCCGCCAACAGAGCTATCGAACTCGGTGCCATCTTCCAGCGTGCCCGTGTAATGGACGCTGACCAAGTCACCCGATTTGGCTCGTGGGCCACTGCCCAGCTCAACTTCAATGTATTCGAGGCCAGAGGCTGTCACGCGGGAGCCCGTTTCTTCGGTTTCGTCCGCTTCGCTGCCGGCTTCTTCGACGGTTGTCTCTGTTTCAGCCGCATCGGTATCGCTGTCTGGGGTCGCTGGGCCACAAGCGGCAACCAGCAGCCCCAGCAGAATAGCCCAAAGCAGGAGTGTGCTCCATTGCCGGGCGTTGTTCTTGTTAACTTTCACTAGATTCTCCTTATCGTTTAGTGTGTCTATGATTGTGCCATGATTTCGTCACAAAAAAACCGGAACAGCAAACGGCCGTTCCGGCAGCAATCATTTTTTTTAATTCAAATGGAAAGTGGGAATTGTATCACGAACTTTTCAGATCGAAATTGTTCGCTCTGATTTTCACCAGTTTCTAAGACGGCCGTTCTCAAGCCTGAATTGTGTCTAACGAAAACTGGCCGGGATGTTTGGCCACAACCCCATTGTAAAAGGTTTTTAGCTCGGTCAAAACGGCCGTCGGTCCGCTGTCCGGCCAAATCGGCGCGCCAATGCCAATCAGCTTACGGCCGTAGTCCAACGAGACGGGAATGATGGGCACATTGGCTGCCTGGGCAATATAGAAAAAGCCCATCCGCCAGCGCGGTACCTGGCTGCGGGTGCCTTCTGGTGATAGACCCAATAAAAATTGGTCCTGTTTTTGAAACTGAACGGCCGTTTGCTCAACCACGCCGCTGGACGCCTGTCGATTGACCGGTACGCCTCCCAGCCAAAGCAGCAGGGGCTTGAGGGGGCTGTTCACAAAGGTGTCCTTGCCCAGCCAAAAGATCCTTGCCCCCACGGCAAACACCGCCACCATGGCCAACAGAAAATCCCAATTGGACGTATGCGGGGCGCCAATAAGCACCATCTTGGGCAGGTTGGGCACGCTGCCCGCAAATCGCCAGCCAAGCAAGCGCATCAGCCCGCGCCCCACTTTTTTGGACAGCACATTGCCCCAACGAGGAATCGCCTCGCCCAAAATGGGCACATTAAGGGGATCTCGTGAGGCCGTCGGCTTGCTGAGGCTCATCTTCCTAAAACTGGCTGCGGTTTTTACCAATGATTCCCTGGTAGCGTGCCTGGATGCGGGGCAGATCGGCTTCTACATCCCCTGTGGGGATGAAGGGTTCAGAAATGGTCAGGGTTTTACGGCCGTAATCCACCAACACAGGTACGATGGGAATGTTGGCCTTATGGGCAATATGGTAAAACCCCGTACGCCAACGCGCCACTTTGCTGCGGGTCCCCTCCGGGGATATCGTCAGTATAAATTTGGCTCGCTCCTGAATCGCTGCCACCGTTTGCGCCACCGTGTCGTTGGCCCCCTGACGATCAATCGGGACGCCCCCAAGCCATAGCCACAGCCGGGAAACAGGGGCTACAAAGAATTCTTTCTTGGCCATCCAGTTGAGGTTGACACCCAGGTAGAAAATCAGGTTCATGGCCAGCGGGAAATCCCAGTTGGACGTGTGTGGCGCACCAATGACGACCATTTTAGGTAAGTCGGGCAGCGCTCCGTCCACTTTCCAACCAAATAGTCGGAAAAAGAACGAAGCCAGGGATTTGGTAAAGCGGTTTCCACGAAGTGGAAGTTGATTTGAATTGTTCATTATCTCAGTGAAGGTGGCGACTGATGATTGAACGCAAACAAGTTACAGCTTCAAGCGCCAGTCTCGTGTTTTAAGTAAAAATGGCCGTTGCCTAATCCTTTAATTCTAGCCAATTATGCCCGGTGCTGGCATCCACTTTCAAGGGGACATCCAGGCTAAAGGCGTGAGACATTGTTTCAATGACCAGGTCGCGCACGGCGTCTAATTCGGCAAGGGGCACTTCTAGCAAGAGCTCATCATGCACCTGGAGCAACATTTTGGCCTGGTAGTTGGCCGTCAGCTTGTCAAACAGCTGCAGCATGGCGATTTTTACGATATCGGCGGCTGTGCCCTGAATGGGATGGTTGATCGCTTCTCGTTCGGCGCGCAGCCGTGCCTGCACGTTGCTGCCGCTTTGCGGGCCTTTGAACACCTGAAAATAGCGGCGGCGGCCCAGCAAGGTTTCTACATAGCCATCGTCCCGCGCTTTTTGCTTGG
Organism: uncultured Anaerolineae bacterium; assembly: GCA_965368765.1. Classification (GTDB taxonomy): domain Bacteria; phylum Chloroflexota; class Anaerolineae; order Promineifilales; family Promineifilaceae; genus Leptofilum. The sequence continues at coordinate 4,060 of CBDUOF010000331.1, forward strand.
TTTCTTCCAAATAGGTTTGGATGCCAGGGAAACGGGCAAAGTAATCCTTGATGTAATTTTCAGCTTCAGCCAGGGTCAGCTCAGAGTCCCGCGCCAGGCGAAACGCCCCCATGCCGTAGATCAGGCCAAAATTGACGGCTTTGGCAAAACGACGCTGGTTGTAGGTCACTTCTTCCAGCGGAATGCTGTAAACGGCCGCTGCGGTGGTGCTGTGAATATCCTGGTCCTGGCGGAACGCTTCCAGCAAGGCAGCATCCTGGCTAACGTGGGCCAGAATACGCAGTTCCACCTGGGAGTAGTCGGCGGCCAGGAAGATATGCTCTGGTTTCGCGACAAACCCGCGCCGAATTTGCTGCCCGACCTCGCTGCGAATAGGGATGTTTTGCAAATTGGGATTGCTGCTGGCGATTCGTCCGGTGATAGCCCCGGTCTGATTGAAGCTGGTATGAATACGGCCGTCTTCCGCATTTACCAATTCCGGCAGCGCGTCAACATAGGTGCTCTTCAGCTTGCCCAGTTCACGATACTCTAAAATCGACGTGATCATGCCCGTCTTCTTTTCCTGATCGGTTGCTTTCAAGCTTTCCAACACGTTGGCTGCCGTGGAATAGAAGCCGCTGCGCGTTTTCTTTAGGCCCTCTACCGGATAGCCTAACTTCTTAAACAGAATGTCGCTCATTTGCTGGGTTGAATTGATGTTGAACGGCTCTCCGGCAATCTCATGAATTTGGGCTTCCAACTGGCGCAAGCGAACATCCAACTCTTGAGACATTTTTTGGAAAAAGTCGCTATCAACCCCAATCCCCTCTTGCTCCATCGCCGACAGCACGGGAATCAGCGGCATTTCCAGGTCCAGGATTTTAGCCAGCCCTTTTTCTTCTATCTCTTTTTTCAAAGGGGGAACCAGCCGAAGCGTCATGTCAGCATCGGCGGCACCGTAAGGCGCAGCTTCCTCAATGGCCACCTCTGCAAAGGTTATTTGTGACTTCCCTTTGCCAATGAGCGACTTGATTTCTGTCATTTCGGCTCCCAAACGATGCCGGGAGAGATCCTTGAGCCCTTTGTGCTTGGTAGCCGGATCAGTGAGCCATTCAGCAATCATGGTGTCGAAGGTAATGGGCGAAGTCCGTAAACCATACCGATCCAGGATGGTGTAATCATATTTTGCGTTGTGGGCCACTTTGCCAATTTTGGGGTTGGTGAAGGAAGGGCGCAAGGCGTCCAGGACGGTTTGCAGCGGCAGCTGCCCTTCAGCCAGCTCAGGCGCCCCTGCAAAAAGGGACATCTGCCCGCTGTCGCTTTGGGCCTCATTGGCCAAATGGCCAACGGGAATATAGTAGGCCACCGGGGGCTGCACAGCCAGGCAAACGCCCACCAATTCGGCCGTTGTTTTGTCCAGGCCGGTGGTTTCCACGTCAAATGCAATCAGCTTGGCGGCGTTAAGTTTTTGCACAACGTCATCCAGCTGCGCCTGTGTACGCACGATGACCGTCTCGGTTGGTTTAAATTGGGAGACAGGTTCCTCAATTTCGGCGCTGTCCCCCAACCGCTCTACCAAGATATTGCTCAAGGTACGAAACTCCAGCTCCCGGAAGATTTCCAGCACCGGGTTTGGGTCAAAGTCATGGGCAACACAGGCTTCTAAATCGAGCGTGATGGGGGCGTCGGTCACGATGCGAGCCAATTCCTGGCTCAGATAGGCACTTTCTTTGCCTTCGGCGATTTTTTTGCCCATTGCACCCTTGATGGCGTCCACGTTGGCGTAAATTTCATCGAGGGTACCGTATTGGCCAAGCAATTTTGCGGCCGTTTTCGCCCCAACGCCGCGCACGCCTGGAATATTGTCACTGGTGTCTCCCACCAACGCCTTATAATCAACAACCTGGTCGGGACGGACGCCAAATGAGTCAATGACGCCTTGTTCATCAAAAACCTCTGGCGGGCGGCTGCCTCGTGCTGGCAGTTCCACCCGGGTATTGTCGTCCACAAGCTGCAGCAAATCCCGATCTCCAGTGATGATATGTACCGGCACGCCCAACGGCTTCGCCTGGCGGGCAATCGTACCCAGAACATCGTCAGCTTCAAACCGCTCCAACTCCAAAATTGGTATATTGAGCGTTTGAATGACTTCTTTGATGCGCTCAATTTGCAGGCGGAGCTCATCGGGCATTTTTTCGCGCGTCCCCTTGTATTCGGCAAACAGATCATCCCGAAAGGTTTTCCCCAGATCAAAGCTGACCGCAAAATATTGCGGCGGATTATCGGCCAAAATCCAGTCGATAACGGTGCGCAGGAAGCCGTAGGTGGCATTGGTGGGTTCGCCACTTTTGGTGGTGAAGGCTTCCAGGGGTAGTGCAAAAAACATGCGGTAGGCCAGGGCGTGGCCATCAATGAGTACAAGCTGATTTTTCGACATGAACATCCTTTTGTATACAGGAAAAGAAGGCAAAGTTTAGAGTGGAATTGTATCACGAAACAGATGTTCTCCCATTTTTTCTTATTTGCAGCATCCCTCTTTTTGAGCCGGGATGAGGCGCTGCTCAGGTCAGGTTTGGGGACTGGCACAATCGGGATCGCTTTGTGATCGATTG
>CBDUOF010000332.1:0-6642 GCA_965368765.1 uncultured Anaerolineae bacterium
CACCTGGCGGAAGACAGCACCATTAGCCGCCTCATCAGGCTGGTAGAAGAAGCTCAGGAGCGCCGGGCGCCAGCGCAGCGTTTCGTAGACAAATTTGCCCGGATTTATACGCCGGCGGTGGTCGTTCTGGCCATTTTAGTCGCAGCGCTGCCACCGCTGCTTTTGCAACAACCGTTCATCGATGCCACCACACCGACCAATGGTTGGCTATATCGCGCCCTGGCACTGCTTGTCGTTGCTTGTCCCTGTGCTCTGGTAATCAGCACACCTGTGACGATGGTAAGCGCCCTGAGCAACGCTGCGAAAAACGGCATTCTCATCAAAGGCGGGGTGTATTTAGAAGCGCTAAGCCAAATCAAACTTGTCGCCTTCGATAAAACGGGCACGCTCACACGGGGCAAGCCAGTCATCTCCCATTTTCAATCGGTCAACTGCCAGGGGAATGGCTGCGACTCGTGTGACGATTTACTGGGCCTCACCCACGCGGTGGAACAGTCCAGCGAGCATCCGTTGGCACAGGCCGTGGCCCAGGCGGCAACTGCTCAAAGTGTCCAAAATCGATATCCTGCGGCCACGAATGTGCAGGCCAAGATTGGCGCAGGTATTGTCGGTACGGTGAATGACCAACTGGTGATGATTGGCAGCCATCGTGCCCTAAACGATATGCCGCATGAGGCTCACTGTGAAGCAATCTCTGCCGCAGAAGCGCAGGGGATGACGGCCATGCTGGTGACGGCCGACGACACCTATTTAGGGTATCTCACGGTTGCCGATCAGGTTCGGCCAGATGGCGCTACGGCCGTTTCCCAACTACACTCCCTCGGCATTCACACCGCCATGCTAACGGGCGATAACGCAGCGACGGCACAAAATATTGCGCAGCAAACCGACATAGACAGGGTCTTTGCCAATTTGTTACCCGAAGAAAAAGTAAGCCAAATTGAACAGCTACGGCAGGAATACGGCCGTGTAGCCATGATTGGCGACGGCATCAACGATGCTCCCGCTCTGGCCAGCGCCACTGTGGGCATTGCGATGGGTACAGCGGGTACAGATCAGGCTATGGAAACGGCCGACATCGCCTTAATGCACGATGATTTGAGCAAACTCCCGTATGCCATTCGGCTTAGCCGGGCCACCATGCGCACCATTTGGGCCAATGTGGCGCTTAGCCTGGGCATTAAGGCGGCGTTTCTTGTCGCGGTTCTATTTGGCTTTGGCACCATGTGGCTGGCCGTGCTGGCCGATATGGGCGCGTCCCTGCTAGTCACGCTCAACGGCATGCGACTTACTAAATTTAAGTAGCTTTGCAACGTGGGGCAGTGGGAGAAAACAATCAGATGAAACTATTTACTATCATTTACCTTGGCTTGTTCTATGGGCTCGCCTTCTTCTGGCGCAGCTATTTGGTCTGGCGCTCGACAGGCATCAATCCCTATCGGCTCACCCAAAAGGATGGCCTCGATGGGTTTTTGGCTCGGTTTTTCCGCCTGGTCTTGCTCGGGATAAGCATCACTGTTGTGCTTTCTAGCCTGGGGCCTACCAGCTGGACTATCTATCTCGGCCCGCTGACCTGGCTACAAACGACGGCCGTAACGGCCGTTGGCGTCGTTCTGCTCATCTTCGCTCTCATTTGGGTGCTCGTTGCTCAGGCGCAAATGGGAATTTCCTGGCGCATCGGCCTCGACACCGAAAACGAGACGCCGCTGGTAACCCACGGTGTTTTTCGCTACTCTCGAAATCCAATCTTTCTGGGAATGCGGCTCAATTTGTTAGGCTTGTTTCTGATTTTGCCAAACGCGTTGACCCTGGCGCTGTGGCTGCTGGGCGATGTTGCCATCCAAATGCAGGTGTATCTGGAAGAAGCACATCTGGGCCAACAGCACGGCGCACTTTATCACCGCTATCAGCAAGTAACGCCTCGATACCTCGGCCTTCCGGCAGGTAACGTCAACTCGTTGAAGGAGATCACGAACAATGATTAATTTTGCTTTTTTCCTTTCACTTGCGGCAGCCAGTGCCCTGACGCTTTTAACAATGGCATCGTATTGGCGAAAAGAGATTCAATTTTGGCCACCGTCTGACCTAAATGGATGGCAATACCGCACCTTCTGGGTACTTTTTCGTCTGCTGGTTATGGGCGCCGTGGTTCTAGCCATCCTGGATTTTCAGGCTGTCCAGTCCCCAAATCAGTGGTGGCGCTATTTGATGGGCCTGCCGCTTACTGTTTTGGGCTTTGGCAGCGCTTTTTACGCAACATTTTATCTTGGCTGGGACAACGCCCACGGTGCCAAAGAGGGCCTAAAAACCGACGGTTGGTATCGCTGGAGTCGTAATCCAATCTATGTCGTAACCATTATTGGCATGGTGGGTCTAGGCCTGTTTGTCAATTCTGGGCGGTTATGGGTAATTCTGGCTTTCTGGATTGGGTTTTATGTGGTTGCCCCTTTCTTAGAGGAGCCGTGGCTGGAACAGACGTATGGCTCCAATTATCTGGCCTATAAAAAGCGTGTGCCACGTTTTGTGGGGCTTGGTAAAATAATTTGACATAATTCAGCTTTCCTCCTAATATCGCTTGGCAGAACGGTAACTTTTGGCGACGCGATGCGCCGTTATTAAGCGAGGTGGGCAGTTGAAGCGATTAGATTTTATTTTCTTGATTATCGGTTTGGTGGTACTTATGGGCACAGCCATTGTGTCTTGCACCCAGCCCCCAACCTCACCCAGTCAAACCGTTTCGCTTCCGCCAACCACAACCCCAATTACATTGCCCCAGGAAACGGCCGTTAACCGACCAGAAAACACGCCAGAACCAACCATCCCCGTCACGGCCACCCTAACATCAACGCCACCCTTACCTGTGACGGTTTACACCATTCAGCCTGGGGATACCTTGTTTGCAATCAGTAATCGCTTCGACGTAACCATCCAAGAAATAGCGGAAGCCAATAATCTTGCGGATGATGCCATTTTTGTAGGGCAAACCCTGATAATTCCTGAGCAGGCTACGGCAGAAACGGCCGTTCCCCCAACAGATACGCCAAATACAACTGCTACAGCCTCGCCAGAAGCGACAAGTGAAGGTGAATCTGAAGATGGCGGTACGGCCGTTCCCCCGGAAAGCCTGGAACCCACCGGCCGCCTTGAACTCACTTATCCCCTGAGTATGATCGTCGAAGAAAGCGGCGTCATCACTGTAGAAGTCATTGCTGACCCGGCACTGGCGGAAATTGGCGAACATGCGCCGCACGCCACAGGGGTCATTCGCATCGACGCCAGCTACGACGACGGCGAGCGGGCTTATTATGAGCAAACCATTGAACTGTTCCCCCTGATGGCCGCCGAGCTAAATGCCCCCGCTTTTGACGTTTTTCCCAGCGGTGGTGATAATGTGCGCCTGCCGCGTGCCATCAGCACCAACTTTCCCGCCGTTTGGACATGGGACATCGTGGCCACTACGCCCGGGCAGGCACAGGTGATTACGCTCAATCTATACAAAGAAGCAGGCAGCGAGGCAGGGAATCCCATTCTTACCCAGAGCATATCGCGCAATATTTCTGTCTCGGCCAAAAGCCGCTGGAGCCAACTTGTGGATGGTCTGGCCGATAACGTGCTTGTTTTGCTAGGCACGGGCGGGCCGCTTGGGCTTCTGCTGGGTTACTTCAGCTATCGGCTTAGCAAAGAAAACGCGGCGCTTAAGAGGCAAGTAACCAACCAGGGCAGACAAGCCGCCCCGCGGCAAATTCCCCATGTTGAAGCAAGCCCCTCCCAACTAGAGGAATAACCACAGAGGCACTGAAGGAGTGTTGCAGAACCGAACTGAATACAAGGCGGGGGAACATTAACTTACTTACTTGGGGATATAGAGATGAGGCAGACTAGACCAAGCCATAGCGCCAGGCTAGTGCCGTCGCCTGTGCCCGATCGGTTACTTCTAGCTTGGCAAAAATAGTTGTCACCTGGTTGCGTATTGTGCCTTCGGCCAGATGCAGATTGTCGCCAATCGCCCCATTACTCAAGCCGCTGGCCAACAAGGACAGCACCTGCTTTTCGCGTTCGGTCAGTAGCTCTGCCAGATGGCTTTTGGTGGGCACGCCAAAGCGCACGTAAGCAAACAGTTTTTCGGCAACGGCCGTATCCACCGGCGTACGACCAGCAACCACCCCTTCTACGGCCGCAATCAGTTCTTCCGTGCTGCTGTCCTTGAGCATATAGCCAGAAGCACCGGCCCGAATGGCATCGACCACCCAGTCATCTTCATCATACGTCGTCAAAATCAATACCGGAATATCCGGGAACTGGGTCACGATGCGTCCCGTGGCCTGAATGCCGTTCATCACCGGCATTTTCAAATCCATCATCACCACATCAGGCTGCTGCACTTGAAGCAACTCTAAGGCTTCTGCGCCGTTGTGCGCCATGCCGATGACCTCAATCGTTTGGCTGGCCTCCAGCACCATCTTTAACCCTTTACAGACCATAACCTGATCATCAACCACGATTACTTTTATCATTTTGGCTGCTCCCAGAGAATTTCAATACAGCTTCCTTCACCCACTGTGCTATTGATTGTCAGGGTTGCACCGATAAGGAGTGCGCGCTCACGGATGCCGCTTAAGCCGAAACGGCCGTCTGGCACCAAGTCTGGGTCAAATCCTACGCCATCATCCCGAATAATAAGCCATATCCGTGATCCTGCTGCCTTAAGTTCTAGCCAAAATCGGCTGGCATTGGCGTGTCGGACTATATTATTCATTGCCTCTTCCGTAATGCGGTAAAGCTGCTGCTCCACATAGGCTGCCACACCGCTCAGCTGCTGTGGCAGCGTCACAAACGGCGTCGCTTCCGTGCGGCCTGCCGTCTGCTGCGCCAGCCGCTCCAGTGCTAGCAGAAGCCCCAACTCCTCCACCGGCCTCACCCGCAGATCGTGTAAAGCGCGGCGAGCTTCTTGCAACCCCTCCCGCGTCAGGCTGCGGGTTTCGGCTAAATGCTGCTGAGCCGCTTCGGGATTGCGCTGAATCAGCACGTCCAGCGCTTTTAGCTGCATTTCAACAGCACTTAGGGTATGGGCCAGCGTGTCATGCAGTTCCCGCGCCAGGCGATTGCGCTCCCTGGTCACGCTCAGTTGTTCGACCGTGCTGGCATAATCGGCTAACTGGGCATTTTGTTCGGCCAAATTAACCTGCTGCTGACGGATTGATTTTGTCAACTGATGCACGTAATAACCAGCAAATAGAAATACGGTCAACCAACCAGCCACGCCCTCGACTGTGGGTGCCATGTCGAGGCCAAATGTCTGCTGCTGCCAAAAGGCCAAAAGCAACGCCAGGATAGATGTTCCGCCAATAAATAACAGAATCGCTTTGACACCGTATTGGGTACTCACCAGCACCAGGGCGATGATGATCCAAATGTATAGCTGCCCGGCGTGTAGGAATTCGGCGGATACGGCCGTTTCGCCCCGCAAATACAGCCAGTTAGCCAGATAAGTGTTGATAATCGGGATCACCGACAGGGCCACCAACGTCAGAGGAATAAACCAATGTTTGAGTAACCGCTGGAAAAGCGGCATAAATAAATAGATAAGCAACCCTGCGGTAAAAAACAGTTGCAGGAAGAGGGAGTAATCATTAGGCACTTTGTTTGGATTATTAATGATGCCAACTACACCCAGCAACGTCAGGGTAAAAATAATGCTCAACGTCCAGCGGAGGATTGAAAGAAGGCGTGGTTCGTATTTGGGGGTGTCAGGGTAGTTGCTGGTGACTAAATCATTCATGAAACGCTTGCTGGCCTCTTGGGGTGACAGTCAGTTGAGCAAATCACACAGAAATCGTGCTTCGTTTTTCAAAGAACTTCCTGTGATTTGCTTGAAAGCCCTCATTATAAAGGATAGTAACAGAAGCGAGAAGTGCCTTGACGCACGACCTCATGTGCATTTAGGCACAATCTAAATGCGCTTATGCACCTTAGGTACTGCAACCAGTCACTAGACAGTGGCTCTTGATTATTTTAGCATGATGACCGTATTGGCATTCGTAATAAGCAAAGGACGGTAACTATGAAAATTAATAGAAGCACCTTGTTCATTTTATTTGCGGCTTTCACCCTTATGATCACTGCCTGTGGTCTAAAATTTGAGCAGAATCCAGATGGCTCTACCCGCATGGAAATCACGCTGGATGAAGCGGCCATGCAAACAAAAATCCAAGAATCCATCAGAGACCCGCAAGTTGAAGATTTTCACGTGGAACTGCGGGATGGTTACATTGAGGTTTCAGGGACACGGCAAAATGTGCAGACGGGCAACCTCGATTCGCTGCGTTATCGGCTTGATTTGGGGGCGCAGGATGGTCATTTAACGGCCGTTATCTCCCAAGTCGTCATCAATGATTTTTCCCTCCAACCCGACTGGCTGAACCCCTGGAACGAAAACATCGCCAACAATTTGGCTGCCGTGGGCCAAAACGATCCCAACAGCAGCTTTGAACAAGTGGTCATCACTGAAAATGACGTGTTGATGGTCTGGCGCATTGAACCAAAAGAAAATCAATAGAAGCGATATCTGAACAGATGTTATACCCGCCCATGCTGCACCGTTGAAAAGAGCTGCCTGCTTTGTAACTGTCATCCCTGCGCAGG
>CBDUOF010000333.1:0-6631 GCA_965368765.1 uncultured Anaerolineae bacterium
CAAACCGTAGGCTGCTATCCGGACACAGCACGCAAATGCCACTGGCTTCGGGTGGCGTAGGCCACGTCCCGCGCCAGAGCCTTGGCCGAGGCATACCGGGCTTCAGGGGTTTTGGCCATGGCTTTTATGATAATCTCATCCCACATGGCCGGAAGCTCCGGGATGACTGCGCGCACGCTGGGAATAGGGTCGTGAATGTGGGCCGTGGCGGTTCGCGAGATTGATTTGAACCGATAGGGATGCCGTCCCGTCAAAATGAGATAAAGAATGACCCCCAGCGCATAAATATCGGAACGGCCGTCTACCTGTAAGCGCTGTGCCTGTTCTGGACTCATGTATTCAGGTGTGCCTACCAAGAGCATTCCCGTTGTGCCCGTTTTGCGGCTAGTAAACTTTGCCAGGCCAAAATCTGTCAAAAATGCATTTTGCGCCTGATTGAACAAAATATTCGATGGCTTCACATCCCGGTGCACAATCCCCAGCGTGTGGGCCTCGTCCAGCCCCTCAGCAATACGCCCCATGAGGTCACACAGCTCCTGTCGGTTAAGCCCGCGCCGCTTCAGGCGGTTTTGTAGCGACCCGTTTGGCATGTGAGGCATGACAATATAGGGTTGCACGCCTTGCAAACCAAAATCATAAATTGGCACAATGGTGGGGTGTTCCAAAGAGGCAATCGCTTCTGCCTCCTGGTAAAAGAAGTTAAGAAAAAGCGGGTCTTGGGTTAATTCATAGGCCAGAACTTTAATAGCGACATCCCGCTTGATGAAAGGATCGCGCGCCAAGTACACCGACGCCATTTCGCCATTGCCCAACTCCTCAATGATTTGGTACCGGCCTATTTTCGCCATCTACGTTCCTTTCATCAAATTCGCTAAAACCATCCTACCAAATCACCCCTAATAACGGTATAGGACATTTTTCCACGACTAGGCACTAACTGTCAAAACTTGTTTGGCAAAATTGTTCCTTGTCAGTTTGATGTTAGGTAAATGGCGGTTTTATAGCTACCAAATTCAGTATGCTAAAAGCGCTTTACTGTCAGAATAAGTTTGGAGGTGGATGATGTTGCTCGCGATCAATCCTCTGCTCATCCTTTGGGGAATTCTGTTAATGACCGGGGTGCTGCTGTTTTGGGCAGTTCTGCGCTTCGCCCTGTCAACCTGCAATGCAGATAATATGACACGTGGGCTGGCGAGCCTGTTTTGCCTTTTACTGTTGTCGGCTGGTCTTGCCCTGGGCATCATGATTACTAATTTACTTATTCAATGACGCATTGCGGATAGAGGTTGTGTTGCTGTTGCGTTATAAAAGTGTGCGGCATATTCATGACGGCGGCCGCGCCTTGCCCAGTCTGTGGCACTCGACATAATATCTTTATGTGGTTTTTTTTCAGACGATGCGAGTACAATTGCAACGCGCACGGTTTTTTGATATTTGTTACAATTACGAAGTTGTTTTTAATTGATTTCGGCTTTTCCGTGTGCCTAAGCCCATAAAGGCAATCTGTCGTCTGCATGAATTCATCAATGCATGAAGTGTTACCTTCCCAGATCGGTCGTTATCAGATCGAATCCTTGCTTGGCCGTGGTGGCATGGCGGTAGTTTACCTTGGATTTGACCCCTACATTAGACGACGTGTCGCCATTAAGGTCTTATTGAAGGATCGCAGCTATGATGATAGTTTGCGCTCTCGCTTTAAGCGTGAAAGTCGCATGGTGGCTTCGCTAAATCATCCGGCTATCGTGCCTGTTTATGATTTCGGCGAGGAGGATGAGCAGCCGTATTTGGTCATGCGCTATATGGAAGGCGGCTCCTTGCGCGAGCGGCTGCGTGAGGCGCCGCTGGCGCTGACAGAAGTTGCCTCGATTCTAAACCAGATTGCGCCGGCGCTAGACACAACCCATTCGCACAATATTATTCATCGGGACCTGAAGCCATCCAATATTTTATTTGACATAAAAAGGAAGGCGTACCTGGCAGATTTTGGTCTGGCCAAGTTTGCTGAAGGGACGTACACAACGCTTACACGAAATGACGGCATGGTGGGCACCCCTGCCTACATGAGCCCGGAGCAGATTCGGGCTCAGGCACATTTAGACGGCCGTACCGATATTTACGCTTTGGGCGTCATCTTGTTTGAAATGTTGGCGGGACAGCTGCCTTTTAAGGCAGACGGCCGTTTGCCTATTGCGTTGATGCACCTATCTGACCCCGTTCCGGCCATTCACACCCTAAATCCCAACCTGCCAGAATCGATTAGCCAAATTATTATGCAGGCGATGGCCAAAAGTCGAGAAGATCGTTTCGCCTCGGCTACGGACCTAATGGCTCCCTTCATTGAGGCGGCTAATGTGGAAACACTGCAGCCAGTAGAATTCCCCGATGCGCCGCCGATTATTCTGCAGCCAGAGTCTGAAAGCGGCAGTTTCCCCGCCAACGGATATGCCGTTGGTCACGAACGTGATGCCAAAGAGGCGCTGCCAGACTGGCTGCGCTCCTGGCTGTCTGGTTATGGTGCCAAACAGGATATTGGTCGGTCCCGCACGCAGGGCACGCTGGAAGATCGGATGCGGGTTGGCACTGTGCAAACTGAAGGGGGCTTGAATCTATTGCTGGCGATTGTATCTGATGGCGGCAAGAGTCAGCAGCACGGTCATTTGGCGGCTGAGTTGGCCATTACCGAACTTTTTAATCAGATAGAGCAGGCGGAAACGGCCGTTCCCGACGATATTCCAGAAATGCTGCACCAAGCGCTCCAGACAACCAATCGCATCTTATATGCCGTGTCGCAGCAGGATCGAGCGCCACTGGTCATGCAGGCGATGGTGGCAGTGGTTGCTATTTATGAGAACAGGTTGTTTATGGCACATGTGGGCAACGGCCGCATTTACCTGGTGCGCAATCATCGCCTCTTTCAACTCACCCGCCATACACCCACCGGGCAAGTGGCTGCTCGCGGCGCGGCGGCTGATCACAATCCAACCGGCAATAGCAATGCGCTTGGCCTTCAGCCAGAACTGCACGTAGATCTTGGCTTGTATCTAAGCAAGAACGAAAGTGAAATGGCCGCACGCCAACACCAGGGACTCTTGCTCAAAACCAGCGATAGACTGCTGCTCTGTTCGGATGGATTGCTGGTGCCCAATGCCAGTGGCTGGCAGCGACATCGTCTGCGCCGGATCGTCACCGAGCATCAACCGCCTGAGGCAGCAAAAATTTTGGTGCAGCACGCGCTGGCCCGCAACGTACCGGACAATGTAACGGCCGTTGTGCTGCAGGCGCCCGGTACCCTGCCGCATATTCCGCTGTACCGTAAACAAGCCTTTCAAATTACGGTTGCCGTCTTGGCCCTGGCGTTGTTCGTTTTTGGGCTGCTGACGATCTCACAACAGACGCGGCAGCCCGGCGTTTTTGTGCCGCCCGGCACGGCGACCCAAATTGCCCAAATTATCAGCGGCCTGACGGCAACGGCCATGGTTGATCCAGTAAATCCCACAGATACGGCCGTACCGCCCCTCATTGCTCCGGCAGTGGTGCCAGACCCTGGTTTTGCCGTTATCTTTGCGGCCGGGGAAGGGGCCATGTTCCGTCCCAGTGGCACCACAGAGTGGCAAACGGCACGTGCTGGCGATCTGGTGCGCATTGGCGTCAATGCTGCCATTCAATCTGGCAATGACCGCATGGGAGTGGTGCTTTCTGACGGCGCGGAACTATACCTGGCCTCGGAATCAGAGCTGGCTCTGCATGGCGTAAACCAGGCGGAGGCAGACGGGGCGGCGACGCAGGTAACGTTGACCGACGGCCGTTTGCTCATCCATTACAAAAATGCCGATCCGCATGACTTTGAGCTTGATGTGTCATCCGAGGCCAAGGTTGCGTTGTCAACGGCCAACAACGTGGTAGGCGTCATTTACGATAGCGATAGCGAGGTGATGCAGGTGGATTGTTTTGTGGGTAGCTGCCGCTTGTGGAACGGCCGTAACAACCAACTGCTGCTGCCTACGGGCCGATATGGCCTTGCCGGTGGTATCAGTTTGGCCACCCGAAGTACAGCGCGCCCCAACCTGTACTGCGATTTGGCGCCCACGCTCGTGGCTTGCCCCACGCCAACGCCGATGCCCACCCAAACCTTGCCGCCCATTGTGCAAACGGTCATTGCCGCCACAGAAACGGCCAATGCGCAAACTGCCACGCCGACGCCTAGCCTCACGCCGTCTGGTACGCCATCGCCAACGCCTTCCCCAACCGTCACGCTTTTGCCCACGGTCACGCCACAGCCGCCTGGTTCTCCCGCGCCGACAGCAACCAATCCGCCAACGGCAACCAATATGCCAACCAGTACCCCCGCACCGACCACTGCGCCCTCGCCAGCGCCAAGCCTTACGCCAAGCACGACACCAGCACCGGTCACACCCGCTCCCACGCTGCGATTTACGGCCAGCCCGTTTCCTACCTTCACGCCTACTAATGATCCCAACAGCTGAGGCGGTAATTATCATGATACGCGGCTAGTGCCAGGGAGTTTTGCCAACAGTGGGTCTGTGTTGTGGGAAACGGCCGTAGTCACACACCTACGTCAACCTTAAGCAACCTTTGGAGAGACAATCATGCTGGAAAAACCAACCTTAATCGGCAAGCGCGTTGTTTTGCGCCCCATTACCGTAGATGATGCGGCCCCTATGTTTGCCAGCTTATCGGATGAAGAAAGCATGCGCCTGACAGGAACCCAACAAACCTTCACGCTTGAGCAAGTTCAGCAATATTGTCAGCGCATCGTTAACGCGGAGGATCGGGCTGATTTTGCCATTACACTGAAAGATAACCCGGCCTACCTCGGAGAAGCCGTGCTGAACGACATTGATTTTGTGAACCGATCGGCCAACTTTCGTATCGCTCTGGCCAGCAAGACATTGTTTGGTCATGGTTATGGTAGCGAAGCCACTCGCCTTATTGTGGCGTACGGATTCCAAACGTTAAAGCTGCATCGTATCGAACTAGAGGTATACGACTTCAACCCACGTGCCGAGCATGTCTATAAAAAAATTGGCTTTGTCCATGAAGGTGTCCGGCGTGATGTCTTACTGTGGGACGGGGTTTACCATAGCGCGATTGTGATGGGTATTCTGGCGTCTGATTACAAGCGCTTAGCGAACTCTGAGGGAAAAGCTGCATAAAGTGCGTTCATAAAACGTCACAAACAAGGGGCTACCGATTCCAAAGGAATTGACTCAATGTATTTTGATCAGAACGAGTACAGCGTACGTTTTGAATGGGGCCTGAACGGGCTGCAGGCCCTGGCTCCGGTCAGCGATGTCATGATTATTGTCGACGTACTTTCGTTTACCACCTGCGTTGACATCATAACTGGCAATGATGGCACTGTTTTCCCCTATCACGGAACAGAAGCGGCAGCGGCCGACTTCGCCAATGCGGTTGGTGCTGTTTTGGCCAGCCGCAGGCAGTCGGACGCAGCTTATTCGCTGGCTCCCTCCTCATTGCTCAAGGCGCCCAAAGGAACTCGATTGGTGCTGCCTTCGCCGAATGGCGCCACGCTGTCACTCGCAACCGAAGGTGTGGCAACGGTTGCCGGCTGTTTACGCAATGCCAAAGCCGTTGCTGTACGGGCCAGCCAGCTTGGTCAGCGAATTAGCGTGATTGCTGCTGGCGAGCGGTGGCAGCAAGCACGGCTGCTTCGACCTTCGCTGGAAGATTTGCTTGGCGCCGGGGCAATCATCCGTCACTTGCCCGGCAGCCGTTCGCCTGAAGCAGCGATGGCTATGGCTGGCTTTGCCAATGCAGAAGCCGATTTGCTAGACAATTTGATGCGTTGTGGGTCGGGGAAGGAACTGGTTGGTCGTGGATTTGCTGAGGATGTGCGGCTGGCCGCACATCTAAATATAAGCGATGCAGTCCCTTTTCTGGTAGATCGGGCTTATATCAATTACCCAAAGCGGGTCGGCTAATCTTGGCCTGGGGGTGATGTGGACTCAAATCGTTCCCGGAAATCTGGCACCTCATTTGCATCGGGCAGGGCTGCAATAACTTCCTGGCAGTGGGTCAGCCAATCCAGGTACGCCTGTTCCAACGCCTTGCCAAAATCGAGCGTTAAATGCTGCAGTGCCAGCCAGCGATCGTCTGGCCGGGATTCTGTCGCGGGGATGGGGATTTGTTCAAAGATTGCTAGGCGCGTTTGATGGGCGGTAAGCTGTTTGGTAACCACGCGTAGCAAATCGGCATTGGGGAGTTCCTGACCAAAAAACAGCTGCACCAACAGCGGATCGCGCAGGGTGGGCACGGCCGTTTCCGATTTTAGCCAATCCGTGAGGGCATTTTTTCCCGACGCAGTGATGGCGTAGATTTTGCGGTCAGGGCGCTCGTCCTGTGCCTCCACCGTGACAGTGACCAGACCATCTTTGGCCAACTTGTTTAACGTGCGGTATATCTGGCTTTGATCCGCAGGCCAGAAATGGCGCACCGTGGCGTCAAATGCCTGGTGCTTGAGATCGTATCCCGTCATAGGGAATACGTTCAGAATGCCAAGAATGGCAAATTTTAACGACATTCGCACCTCCTATGGTTGGCTACTTGCCAAGCCTTCCCAAGCATACCAAATATAAGCGATGCTAAACAT